>NZ_LNUO01000145.1:0-16301 GCF_001462175.1 Psychrobacter sp. ENNN9_III | reverse complement strand
TCTTAATCATTTAAGCATTAAGTCAAAAAATATAGCAGTTTATTTTATTCAATATATAAAATGGCTTCAATCTCAACGACGCCACCCTTTGGTAGGGCAGCAACCTGTACGGCAGCACGGGCTGGGTATGGCTCGCTTAAGTTTTCGACAAAGACCTCATTAAGGACAGCAAAGTCATTTAAGTCAGTCAAGGATACGTTAAACTTTACCACGTCGCTTAAGCTACCACCGGCAGCTTCACAAACGGCTTTTAGGTTAGCAAATACTTGCTTTGCTTGCGCTTCAAATCCGTCACGTAATTCCATCGTTTTAGGGTCAAAACCAAGCTGGCCTGAGATATATACGGTATTACCGACTTTTACGGCTTGTGAATAGGTGCCAACAGCTGCTGGGGCTTTATCAGTTTGGATGGTTTGACGGCTCATATTATATCCTTGTCTTATTTTTACTGGTTTAGTTTGCAAGAGTTTTTGCTAGAAGCTAGCAGGAGAGTCTAGCATTGTTTTAGATTTTTTTAAATTCATACAAAGAGTAACGCACGCTTATACGCTTATAGCTGGTATAAACGCACGATATTGGGAAAGCCAAGTAAAGAGCGCAGTTCACGAATACCTTGGGCCAAATGATCGCGGCTACGGACAATAACATGAACGATGGTGTCGCTGCTACGTACATCGACAGTTTCGACACCGATATTGAGCTGACGCAAGTGGTAGATGACTTCACTGATTTGTTCATCGCTAAGAGCGATAGACAGCTTTAAGTAAGCTGGGAAACGAATCTTTCCATTTTGCTCTTCTTCTTCACTTTGTTTGATCGCTTTATCCCTACGCCAGCGTAACTGTATGACCTGATAAGGATTGTCTTTACGGATATCATCAAGCGAGAAGCACTTATGACGATGGACGACCAGACCATGACGTGATAGATGTCCGACGATAGGGTCTCCATAGATAGGATGACAACAATTGGCAAAATCAATCTCAACACCAGCAGCATTTGCAATCAGCTGCTGCGGTTGTACCATGCCATTGTGGTGTCGTTGAGCCTGTAAGTTGCTGACCTCATCACTGAACAAACGTGACACTACAAGCTGCGGTAGTAGAGTGCCAGAGCTTATTTGTTCAAAAAGAGCACTTTTCTCTGGCAAGCCGCGCCATTCAATAAGGTTTTGCCAGTCGCTATCCGTCAAGTCGTCGAGGTTTTTTTGGTAGGTTTTTAGTGCGCGATCCAAAGCCTGTTGACCATGATGCTGTTTATCAGCTGCGGATAAGTCTTTAAACCAACGTAATATCTCTTCACGGGCTTTATTGGTAACGACAAACCCAAGCCATTCAGCTTTTGGTTCTGAGTGACTATTGACTTCGATTTCGACCAGCTGGCCGTTTTTGACTACGGTACCCAGTTTGGCTTTTTTGCCATCGATATTGGCTCCGACTGCCACATTACCGACCATAGGGCCCACAGCGTAAGCAAAGTCTAGTGCTGTTGCCCCTTGCGGTAGCTCATAGGCACGGCCTTGCGGACTATAGCAAATGATTTTGCTAGAATGCAGATAATCCATCAGCTCGTTAATGGTAGAAACAGCCGCGGTGAAGTCAGGACTGTTTTCATCTAAGGTTTCTTCATCGACCAAGTCTTTCATGTTGCGTAATGAGGCTTGAATGACAGATCGACTTACATCAGATGCATGTTCTGCTCCGATAACCCCAAGTCTGGCTGCATTTTGCATCTGTTTGGTCAAGATAGTGACTTTTACAAAATCATTATCACGTTCATAAATCAAGGTGAGTGATTGATTACCGCCAGGTAATGGTCTGCGTATATTGTCCTCAATATGTGAGTCGTCGATCTGATACTTTTTGATCAAGTAATACGCCAGCTTGTCACAAGCTTCTATATTGTCCAGCACAATCTCAAACGCATAATGGCGAAGTAGGGCATTGATTTCACCGCGATTGCGGAAAAATTGTCGGTATATAACCACACGATTATCTAATACCTTTACATGACCGCCAAGCCCTAGATTATTGAGGACTATAGTCAAATAACGATGGATGGCCTCTCTTTGAAAATTACGTCCTAGACCGTGCTGTAACAATTTATCAGATAACTTATTATACATGTCAGAATTAAGGTTGCGATAACACAAGACTTCAATGTAATCAGCAATATCATTAAGACCCATCAAGCGTGCGAATGGCACATAAAAATCTAAGGTCTCTTGGGCAGTAGCGCGCTGCTTTTCAGGGCGAACCGCATCAAGCGTAGACATATTGTGCAGACGGTCGGCAAGCTTAATGATTAGCACGCGTGGATCATTTAAAGTTGCAGTGAGGATTTTATGAAAAGTAGCTGCTTTGTTTTGCTGCTTATTATGAGTAGAGGACTTAAGCTTGGTGACGCCATCGACCAGTCTTGCAACGACCTTGCCATATCGCTGTTCAATCTGCTCATCACTAACTTCTGTGTCCTCGACCGTATCATGCAAGATTGCTGCAATGATAGTATCTCGATCTAGCCGAAAGCCGGCCAATATCTCAGCGACCGCTATGGGATGAGTAATATAAGGCTCACCTGATTTGCGCCGGTCTTTTATGTGCGCAACATCGCCAAAGGCACAAGCATCTATAATGTCGTGACGCTCAGCTGCACATAAATACCCAACCGAACGCAGTAAATTATACTGAGCTTCATCAACCAGATGGTGACTGAGTTTGGGTAGGGTTTGGCTCATAGAGTGGCGATCCTATTGTTCGTTACATGACTGGTAGTTAATGCTGAACCAGTTTTAATGCATCTGATGACTTAATGCTATATATATGGGTGGGACGATGGTAGCAGCGAGAATTATATTTATAAAGAGTAGTTAAGCCACAAACTCTTCATTCTCTGTTTTCTTGGTTGCAACGCCACCCTCTAATTAATCTTAAATTGCGCTGAATGTCAACTACTAAGCACATAGACAGTTTAAAAACTTTTAAGCTGTAATAATGGTTAAATGCTGTTTGCAAATATATTTTGTTAACAATCGTTTAGAAAAATATGGCCAGTATAAACGGCAAAAACCACAGCATGACACTGTGGTTTTCCTGTGGTTCTATTAGGGCTTTTATTATTGAGTCTTTGTTATAGCGTCTGATTTGAGCTTTAGTACAGATTATATGGCAATCGCTCAGACAAAAACAAGACTGTACTGCATAACTCTAGAAGCTATGATCGCCTGATAATGCTAAATCCAGTGAGCTTGTAGCAAAATTATGCTCCGGCTGGTTTAGGATGTCACGCGTAATCTTGCCAGCGGCAATTTCACGTAATGCCAATACTGTCGGCTTATCGTTGTCGACTTCTACTAAAGGTTCAGCAATACCTTTTGCTAGCTGACGAGCGCGTTTACTGGCAACCAATACCAATTCAAAGCGATTATCAACATTCTCTAAACAATCTTCAATCGTTACTCGTGCCATAAATAGCTACCTCGGTTGTTTTTATCAGTAACGAACATGGCTCGCCACTCAATAAAAATAGTATCAAAAATATAAGGGATAACAACTGGCTATTATAGCATTTATTTACCCAAGCGCGCAGTTGCTTTTTACGTCCCGTATTTTAAACGCTATAGAGTTAAATATTCGACTTATGATTGGTCAGCTGGGTCTAATAATAAGTTTGTGATAACGCGGCTATAACGCTGCTGTTGTCGTCTTAGCGTTTGTCTATCGGCTACGATGATAGATTTTAGCTCTGTTAATGCCACCTCAAAATTGTCATTGATCACCACATAGTCAGCATGTACATATTGTGACATCTCATTGACTGAGCCTGCTAAACGCTGTTCAATGACATCGTTGCTGTCTGTTGCGCGTGTTGATAGACGCTGACGTAACGTCGCTACGCTTGGTGGTAAGATAAACACCATGATTGCTTCAGCAAATATCTTTTTGACTTGCAGCGCTCCTTGCCAATCAATCTCCAAGATAACATCGACGCCTGCTTCTAACTGCGTACGCACGCTTTGCTCTGAGGTACCATAATAGTTGCCAAATACTTCTGCATGCTCCAAAAACTGACCTTCAGCGATAGCTTTAGTAAAAACATCGACACTAGTAAAGTGATAATGATGACCGTCAATTTCCCCAGGTCGCGGCTGACGGGTAGTATGAGAGACACTGACAGTCAGATCGTTGGTGGTAGCAAGTAACTGTTTGACCAGTGAGGTCTTGCCAGTACCAGAGGCTGCAGTAATAATAAACAATGAACCTGTCATACAGTGTGTCCTAGTAATAAATGAGTAATCAAATAAGTAAGCAGATAAAGACTGGTAAAAAAAGAAAATGCCATCATGTAAAACGATAGCAAGTACGACTAATAACAATTACGTCTACTTTAATAATTATAAACTGCTTTTGATATCGTCGTATTGATGAGTAAACCTGTCAACGTTATGACGATTGCGACTATGGTATTTTAGAAGGCAATAAAAGCAAATTATGCTAAAGTAGCGTATTGTTCCACTCTAATTTTTTGAATTCAAGTTTAGAATCTAAATTATCTAATGATAGGCCGTCTTATGCAAATTTATCTTGCTAATCCACGCGGATTTTGTGCTGGTGTGGACCGCGCAATTGCGATTGTTAACGAAGCATTAACGCGTTTTGAGCCCCCTATTTATGTACGTCACGAAGTTGTACATAACAAGTTTGTGGTTTCAGACTTAGCCAATCGCGGTGCTGTATTCGTTGAGGAGCTCAATGAAGTGCCAGATGGCTCAATCGTTATTTTCTCAGCGCATGGCGTCTCAAAAGCCGTTGAAGATGAGGCAACACGCCGTGACCTGACTGTATTTGATGCCACTTGTCCGCTAGTCACTAAGGTACATATCGAGGTCGCAAGATTTGCGCAGGATGGTATGGATGCAGTGCTGATAGGCCATGCCGGTCATCCTGAAGTTGAAGGTACAATGGGACGCTTTAACCGTCGTCATGGCGGGCAAATACATCTGGTCGAAAACGAGGGCGATGTCAAAGAATTGACGGTACAAGATGCCGAACGTTTAGCGTTTGTTACCCAAACCACGCTGTCAATGGATGATACCGCGCGTGTCATCGATGCATTACGCGACAAATTTCCTAGTATTCAAGGGCCACGCAAAGATGATATCTGCTATGCCACTCAAAACCGACAAGACGCGGTCAAAGATTTGGCTGGACGCTGCGAAGTCGTTTTGGTGGTAGGCTCACCAAACTCATCGAACTCTAATCGTCTACGTGAATTGGCAGAACGTATGAGCTGCCGCGCTTATTTGATCGATAATGCCAGTGAGATGAATCGTCAATGGTTTGAGGGGATTGAAAGTGTTGGGGTGACTGCTGGCGCGTCAGCACCTGAAGTGTTAATTCAAGAAGTACTACAACAGCTTCAAGACTGGGGTGGTGATTTGCCCAGTGAGTTGTCAGGTATCGAAGAAAACGTGACGTTTAGTTTGCCAAAAGCGTTACGTATCCCAGTTACCCAAGTAGGTAAATAGGCAAAATAACATGAAAAAACAGAAAAAAAGATTTGTATTGTCAGAGGCGACACTTGATGAGATTAACAGACAATTAACAGTTAATATGTTTGTCATTGGGCTGCTGGTCATGTTGCTTGGTCTAAACACAGTGCACTTTATAAAAGAGTACAATCTTTTTTACGGACTTCTAATCGCCACTGTCATTTTCTTATTGTTCTTGATGATAAAGAGCCGCAAGATTCTTAAGATGAAAAAACAAGAGTTTACTAAATAGGGCGTAAAAATAGATCAACGCCCAAGTATTCTATAGGTTATACAACCCTACTATATCTGAAAATACTATAACTAAAAACACTACATCTAAAAACACTACATTCAAAAACTAAGGATGGTTATGTCAGCTTACTATAAATTTATAAACCGCGAGCAACAAGCCGATGGTAGTTGCGTAGCACACTATCAACCAACCAAGCATGCACAAGGCGCTTGGAACGAGCATGAGCAGCATATGGCGCCAGCGACTGGGTTATTGACTGTCGAATTGGAAAAATTTTTACCGCAGGCCAATATGCGTATTGCTCGTATCAGTCTTGACATCTTAGGACTGATTCCACTTGATGAGTTTACTGTTACTACCCGTTGTATTCGTCCAGGCAAGACTATTGAATTAATAGAAGCAGTCATGAGTAGTCGTGGTCGTGATTGTATTATTGCGCGCGCTTGGCGTTTGATGACTCAAGATACCAGTGCTGTCGCAGGACTAGAAGATCAGAAGGCCTTGCATCAGCCAGACGAGCTGCCTGTTTGGGGAGATATGAAAGGTTGGCCGGGCGGTTTTATTGAAAGCGTGCGGTTGGTCGCTGCTCCAGAGCGTCGGCCAGGCAAGGGTATGGTCTGGATAACCAATGATATCGAAATGGTAGCAGGTGAATCCACTGATGACTTGGTCCATCTTTTGGGTATGGTTGACACGGCTAATGGCGTCGTACCTCGACTTGGCATAGAACTGTCAGCTGCTCAATGGATGTTCCCAAATACTGATTTGCAAATTCATATGCATCGCGCACCGAAAGGTCGCTGGCTTGGTATCGAAGCGGTGCAACAGTACGGCGATGATGGGATAGGACTGACCAGTGCAGTATTGCATGATGTACATGGGCCTTTTGGTCGCAGTGAGCAAATTTTGACGATTCGCCCAATGCCGCACTAATTATAACTGATATGTAGTTGGTCGACTTGACTCAAATTGAGTACCATGAAGGACCTATTTTATGTTAAGAGCCAATTTTATGTTCTAAAAATCAAAACGGAAACATGCGTTTAATTTATTATACTAATAATTGAAAATCGGTTCTAATAGGAATTAGTAAGACAATAATAAGTCATATATAAGATGCAATGATGGATGTCAGTCTCTAATTTATTCCTTAAAGGAGCCCTACAATGAGCGATAAAAAATGCCCTTATGATCCTACCCAGCTCACCATGAGCAATGGTGCCCCAGTGGTAGATAACCAAAATAGTATGACCGCAGGTAAGCGCGGTCCATTACTGGCACAAGATTTATGGCTTAATGAAAAGCTGGCTGATCTCAATCGTGAGGTGATTCCAGAACGTCGTATGCACGCTAAAGGCTCTGGTGCGTTCGGTACTTTCACTGTTACCAACGATATTACTAAATATACTCGGGCCAAAGTTTTTAGCGAAGTTGGCAAGCAGACTGAGATGTTTGCGCGTTTTAGTACCGTTGCAGGTGAGCGCGGGGCAGCCGATGCTGAGCGTGATATTCGTGGCTTTGCGCTAAAGTTTTATACCGAAGAGGGTGTTTGGGATATGGTGGGTAACAATACCCCAGTATTCTTTGTCCGTGACCCGCGCAAGTTTGCAGATTTAAACAAAGCGGTAAAGCGCGACCCACGTACCAATATGCGTTCTGCGACCAATAATTGGGATTTTTGGACACTATTGCCCGAGTCTTTGCACCAAGTGACTATTACGATGAGTGATCGCGGCCTGCCAGCTTCGTATAGACATATGCATGGCTTTGGCTCGCATACTTACAGCTTTATCAGTGCTGATAATGAGCGTTACTGGGTAAAATTCCATTTTGTCACTCAGCAAAGTATCAAAAACCTAACTGATGCTGAAGCCGAAGCACTGGTCGGAATGGATCGTGAAAGTCATCAAAAAGATTTGTATGATGCTATTGAAAACAAAGACTTTCCAAGATGGAAAATGTATGTGCAAATCATGCCAGAGGTAGAGGCGGATCAAGTGCTTTACCATCCTTTTGATTTGACTAAAGTATGGCCAAAAGGCGATTATCCACTAATAGAAGTGGGTGAGTTTGAATTAAATAAAAACTCTGCCAACTATTTTGCAGATGTAGAGCAAGCGGCTTTTGCACCTAATAATCTTGTACCAGGTATCAGCGCTTCACCAGATCGCATGCTACAAGCTCGCTTATTTAGCTACGCCGATGCTCAGCGCTATCGTTTGGGCGTCAATCACAAGCAAATTCCAGTGAACAAACCACGTTGCCCTGTGACAAGTAACCAGCGAGATGGCCAAGGCCGTGCCGATGACAACTATGGTAGCCTGCCGCACTACGAGCCTAACAGCTTTAGACAGTGGCAAGATCAGCCTGACTATGCTGAACCACCACTCAAGATTGATGGTTATGCCAAGCATTACGATTTTCGTGAAGACGACAGCGACTACTTTAGTCAACCACGCGCATTGTTTAATCTGATGAATGATGAGAAAAAACAGATGCTTTTCGACAATACTGCAAGAGCAATGGGTGATGCTCTAGACTTTATTAAGTATCGGCACATTCGCAACTGTAACTGGTGTGATCCTGCTTATGGAGAAGGTGTTGCCAAAGCATTGGGTATGACCGTTGAAGATGCCATGGCAGCGCGTGATTCAGATCCAGCTTGTCATTTGCCAAGCTGTCTATAGACTATAAATTATGTAAATTTATCTAAAAGCCCCGCCTTAGGAAACTAGGGCGGTTTTTTTATGACTAATAACTGTTTTTGCTGTATTTAAGCTTGAAATTTTTGCCCATGACCCTATTTGATTAAACACCCTAGCAGTATTTACCGTGCAGTTTTATCTATAAGTTGCGCTTATCTGCTGGTACTTGATGTTCTTGTATTTAATCTATGCTGGCAACAGCATTTTTGGTATAAATAATAGGAGTTTTTATGAGTGAACAGGCCCAAGCGGACAATAAAAATACTGATAACCTTAATACTAATAACAGTACCGCTAAAGAAAGCACCCCTGAAATAAAAAAAGCATACTTTTGAAGCAGAAGTGGCGCAGCTTCTGCATTTGGTGACGCATTCGCTCTATTCTAATGCCGATATTTTTGTGCGTGAGTTGGTCTCTAACGCCTCGGACGCTTGCGACAAATTGCGCTTTGAGGCGACCAATGACGATAGTCTTTATGAAAATGATGGCGAGTTAAAAATTCGTATCGCTGTTGATGAGGACGCTAAAACAATTACTTTTACTGATAATGGTATTGGTATGAATGAGGCAGATACCATCGAAAACTTGGGTACGATTGCCAAGTCGGGCACCAAAGCATTTTTAGACAAGTTATCTGAATCTCAAAAGCAAGATGGCCAATTAATCGGGCAGTTTGGTGTTGGTTTTTACTCAGGCTTTATCGTGGCCGATACCATTACAGTTGAGTCACGCAAAGCAGGTGAGCCTGCGGATAAAGGCGTGCGCTGGGTATCAGATGGTACTGGTAGCTTCACCGTTGAGACAATCAACAAAGCAGAACGTGGCACTGCTATTACTTTGCACTTAAAAGAAGAATATAGCGCAGGCGAAGACAACTATCTAGATCGCGGCAAAATCAAGCGTTTGGTTAACAAATATTCAGACCATATCAGTTTGCCCATTCAGATGCGTAAAGAAGTCTGGCAAGAAGATGTCGCTGATGACAGTGACGATTCGGAAGAAAATAGCGCACCTAGTGGCGGTGAGATGGTACTTACCGATGAGTGGGAAACCATTAATAAAGCCAGTGCGCTATGGACTCGCTCGGCATCTGAGATTGAGGATGACGAATATGTCGATTTCTACAAAAACATCACTTATGACATGGATGCACCATTGACTTGGACGCACAACCGCGTTGAAGGCCGTGTGCAATATACGCAGCTACTGTATATCCCCAAAAAAGCGCCGATGGATCTGTATACTCGCGAGCAGCAGCATGGTCTCAAGCTTTACGTCAAACGCGTCTTTATTATGGATGATGCCGAGCAGTTGTTACCGATGTATCTACGCTTTGTCAAAGGGGTTATCGATTCTGCAGACTTGCCACTGAACGTCAGCCGCGAATTATTACAAGAGTCGCGTGATGTAAAATCTATCCGTGATGGTAACGCACGCCGAGTTCTGACCATGCTAGCTGGTCTTGCTAATAGCGAGGATAGCGATAAACAAGAAAAATTCGCTCAGTTCTATAGTGAGTTTGGCGATGTGATCAAAGAAGGTCTTGGCGAAGACATGGGCAACCAAGAACGTATTGCTAAGCTACTGCGTTATGCAACCAGTACGAACGATAAGGTTGTAACCAGCTTTGAGGACTACAAGGCACGTATGAAAGATGGGCAAAAAGCCATCTATTATCTAACGGCTGACAATTTGGCTGCTGCAAAAAACAGCCCACAACTTGAGCTATTTAAGAAAAAAGGCATCGAAGTTATTTTGATGACCAGCCGTGTGGATGAGTGGGCGATGAATTTCTTAACCCAATTTGATGAGACACCGCTACAGAACATCGCAAAAGGCGCGGTAGATTTAGGTGACTTGCAAGACGACGAAGAAAAAGCAGAAGCTGAAAAGGCACAAGAGACCATGAAGCCAGTCGTCGATAAGTTAAAAACAACGCTTGGTGATCGAGCTAAAGATGTCAAAGTGTCAACGCGCCTAGTTGATAGCCCAGCTTGTTTGGTCGTAGGTGAAGGTGAGTTGTCACCACAAATGATACAAATGCTGCAGCAAATGGGACAGGAAGTACCAGAGAGTAAGCCTACACTTGAGGTGAACCCTGATCATCCACTTATCCAAAAGCTTGAGAGTAGCGAGCAATTTGATGACCTTGCTCAAGTAATCTTTGATCAAGCGTTACTGGCAGACGGCGGTCAACTTGAAGATCCAGCTGCCTATCTTAAACGCGTGAATGAGTTATTGATGAAATAACGTCTGTTAATTGCATTAAAAAAGGTCTTGAATACAAGGCCTTTTTTTTGTTCAATCTTTAGTCCGATACTTTATGAGGTATTTTACAAATTATACTTATCGTCTTAACTGACAATCCGTTACAATCGCGATAGATTAGCAAGATAAACTATGAGGTTATGTTATCAGTATGTTGATAACCATTTGTCTCGACTAGATAGAGGTCTAAGTATTTGCCACTCTCTTCGCTAAAAACTGTTTCTCTTCAGCGCTTTTCACTCAACTTCGCTGCCAATATTATTGCTGCCCTTTGGATGCTGGTAGGGTCAACACGCGCGTTTTCTTGGGTAAAACCAACTTTTATACAATTTGTTTTATTCGCCTCATTAGCTTTAGGCAGCAACGTCTTATTTTCTTGGTTGGCTGCTGAAACTGGTAGTGTCTTTAATGAACAAGGACTAGTCAGTTACTTAATTTGGCCCGCTATTATCTCTTTGGCCGGTATTGTTCTGGCGCGGCGTTCTGGTAATCATACGTTGGTGTTCGTACCAGTGGTGCTATGGTTGGTTGCTGATACTTTATCTGCATTGTTGCAAAGCATGGTACAGGTTTTGGGCAGTCATGGATGGTTACCAAATTGGAGCTATTCTTTTTTACCGATATTGTTTTTAGTATTGTTCTTATGGCAAACATTAGCATTGTTATGGATATTTGCCCGAAGACTGCGTACCCCTTGGTGGGAGCGAATTATTATTTTATTGGGAGCAGTAGCATTACTAACCATTTGGCAACGCAATGTCGCAGATCAACCTATCTTTAAGCAGATACCCATACAGCCTGTGTTAGAGGAAGCAGCACTGTATGAGCAACCACGTTTATTACAACAGGCATTGGCAAGTATTGATCCAAACGTACCAGGCCAGAATGACTGGTATTTTATGGGAGTTGCAGGATTTTCTGAGCAAAATGTTTTTCGCTCTGAGATCAATAAGGTGCGAGAATTGTTTGATGTACGTTTTGGCACTAGTGGTCATTCGTTGGCACTCATCAACAATACATATAGCTGGTTGGATGAGCCAATAGCGACTAAGACTAGTATCTTACAAGGGCTACAAAAAATTGGTCAGCGAATGGATGCTGATGAAGATGTGCTATTTATGGCGTTATCCTCACATGGTGACCAAGACTTTATCCATTTATCTAACCCACCACTTGATATGGACAATCTGGATGCCACATGGTTACGAGAGGCGCTTGACGCTTCGGGCATTCGCTGGCGTGTGATCGTAGTATCAGCTTGCTATTCTGGCTCGTTTATTGATGAGTTAATTTCGCCAACGACTGTAGTGATAACGGCTTCAGCCGCTGATAAAATGTCGTTTGGCTGTACCAATACGGCAGAAATGACTTATTTTGGTCAAGCGTTTTTTGCAGAAAGCCTACGTGAAAACACCAGTTTTGCCGCAGCCTTTAAAGATGCCAGTCTACGTGTCAGCGAGCGTGAAAACTTTATGGGCTTTGAGTCATCAGACCCGCAAATGGTGGTCGGTAGTTTGATGAAATCAGCCTTGCCAGCATTTGAAAAAGTATTGTTTGATAAAGCGCGTGCCCCAGTAGAGCGTCTTACTAATAATACGGAAGCCAGCGACCCTATGCGTGACGTTACTACCAATAATGATGCCATCAATGGTAACAAAAATATTGCTATGCCCAACGCGGAGTAATAAATAAGCGTCATTTGTTTGACTCATAGCATTGATCTCTACTACGCCCACCATTATTAAAAGCTTGCGTGCTCGCGCTTTTGGTTTTGCTCACAATGACGTATCTTTCGTTTTACTTATCACTACGTCCATCATTTCTGAAAATGTTATCATTGTCTTATTGGTTGACGCGATAAAACATGGTTTATTTTAAGTTTAATAAAAAAGGATAGTCATCATGAGTAATTCTTATAACAACAGCTTACCTGCCAACACTCAGCTCACACAAAAAAGCGTGAACCGCTGCTTTGATGGCGAACAGCATTATTACAGTCATCAGTCCGCGGCGACCAAAACGCCAATGACGTTTAGTATCTACTTACCAGATGAAGCGCTGGCAGGAAAGGTCTGTCCTGCCATTTTGTATCTGTCGGGTTTGACTTGTAATGCTGACAATGTCACTCATAAAGCGCATTTTCAACAAAGATGTAGCGAGCTTGGTATGATATTTATTGCGCCAGATACTTCTCCTAGAAGTAGTGAAGATATCGAAGTACCAAACGATGAGCGTTATTTTGTCGGTCAAGGCGCAAGCTATTATGTCGATGCAACTTGTGCACCATGGGCAGAAAACTTCAATATGCAAAGTTATATCGTCAATGAGTTATATGATTTGCTTCGTTCTGAGTTTCCTATTAGCAGTATCGGTGTTACAGGACACTCTATGGGTGGTCATGGCGCATTATTACTCGGTTTTAAATTCCCAAGTAAGTTTGTCAGTGTTTCAGCGCTATCTCCAGTAAGCGCGGCCAGTGAGTCAGCATGGGGAGAGGCCGCTTATACAGAATATTTCGGTGATGACAAAGCACAGTGGACGCAAGCAGACGCCGCTCAAACCATTAAAAGTGTCGGTCGCCAATATTCAAGCATTTTAGTTGATCAAGGGGGCGCTGATAATTTCTTAGCGGAAGGGCAGTTGCAAACATCCAAACTCCAACAAGCTTGTGAAGAAGTATCACAACCCTTGACGTTACGTTATCAAGCAGGACATGATCATAGCTATTACTTCATCCAAACTGTGATCAATGACCACATTGACCATCACTGGCGTATGGCACAACTATGCTAGTTCGTTTTTTTATCGCCTATTTATAAGTTTATGATTAATAATGATTTATAAAGTCATTTATATGACTGTATTGTAGAGAGACTGGTTGGTCGATAGTTTAACCAAGCGTTATTATTACTATAAAATGGCGCTTGGTTAACTAAATGCACAAAGCATATAAGGTAAAAATACATGGTATATCATCAAGCATTATGCGTAGATGAAAATTCAAATAAACAACCAAGAAATGAGCACTCATCGCTTGCAACTATGCAAGCTGATATCAATAAAGCGTTACGATTAAAAAAACAGAGCAATGTTCAACCTCTAGATAAAGTCAATAAAGACGTTGTAAGCTCAGATCAGTTACAGTCGCAATCATTAAAGACAGCAAGTGATAAAGTATTGACCACCGTGCAGATATCACGTGTGATAGAGATGGCGTGGGAAGATAGAACACCCTTTGGCGCGATAGAGCACAGTTATGGGCTTAATGAAACGTATGTCATCAAATTGATGCGTCAACAATTAAAGCCTGCGTCTTTTCGCTTATGGCGACAACGTGTGACTGGCCGCGCCACTAAGCATCAAATAAAACGATCTTTTGAAGTTGGCCGTGCTTATTGCAAAACTCAATACAAGCCGCGATAGTAGTTTTTAAGTAGTAAGTTTATAAGCTTATCTGGCATCAATAGTGTTGAGATAAGCGTACTTGTTTTTATCAATTTATCAAAAATTTAATTAGGTAGCTTAATTATGATTAGTCCTTCTAACCAATATCTAATCGCCCCTTCTATCTTATCTGCTGACTTTGCACGCTTGGGCGAGGAGGTCGAGACGGTTTTAAAAGCGGGCGCTGACGTCATACATTTTGATGTAATGGACAACCATTATGTGCCCAATCTAACTTTTGGTAGCATGATTTGTAAGGCGCTGCGTGATTATGGTATTGATGCGCCTATCGATGTCCATCTAATGGTCAGTCCAGTTGATGGTATGATTGAGCAATTCTTGGAAGCAGGTGCAAGTGTGATCACTTTTCATCCAGAAGCTAGTGCTCATGTAGACCGCTCGTTGCAACTGATCAAAGATGGTGGCGTAAAATGTGGTTTGGTACTTAACCCAGCCACGCCATTGCATTATTTAGATTATGTCATGGACAAAGTCGACCAGGTATTATTAATGAGCGTAAATCCTGGATTTGGGGGGCAGTCGTTTATTGAAAGCACGTTAGATAAGGTTCGCGAGGTTCGTCAACGTATCGATGCGAGTGGTCGCGATATCCGGTTAGAAGTAGATGGCGGTATCAAGGCGAGCAATATTCGCGCTATCGCTGAGGCGGGTGCCGATATGTTTGTGGCGGGTTCTGCTATCTTTAATCAAGATGATTATGAAACTGCTATCACGGCCATGCGCCAAGAGCTAAACTTAGTAAATAGCGCGGATTAGCCATCATAGAGATACTGGCAACAATATTCTTACTTCATATAAGGATGCATTATGAATAAGCCAACCTCACCAGTACAAAACGATAAGAGTTCATCTGATAAACAGCAAAAACGCAGTTTAGTACCCAAAGGAATCACCATCGGTTTAGCAGTATTTTCATTAATACTAAGCCTTGCTGGATATGGTTTTCGCTTAATGCTGGGAGAAGATGTCGGAAATGTATTACGGCATGCTGCAATGGTAGTCCCGGCTTTTGTACTTGGTATTCCGTTACTTTTTTGGTTTGGTGCGCGTGTGTTTAACAAGGTTAATGGTACTAACATTGCAGGCTGGAATGCGATAAGTCTAGGCTATCTGACTTCCTGTATTGCAATGTTATGGTTGATGGGCACTTATAGCTAGATTTCACGTTATTTATAAATTTTTTATCATGGTTAAGTCATGATTTTAGTCTTGACTGGAATTTTATATGCAAATTATGCCCACTCGTATTGCGAATATTATTTATCCAAAAGATTTACCCAACGTTTTATTCACTAGTCTTATCATTGCTTGTCTATTGCTAGGGTTGGCTTCACTGAATCATGGTACAGGGTTTCAAGGCTGGTTACATGTCTTTGAGAGTTGGCTATTGATGCTCATTATTATACCTACTGCTACAGCCACTGTTGCCTTGCCATTTAAATACCGTGATCCAGCGTTAGAACTAAAGCTTATGTATTATCTGGGTATGTTTGTCGCTTTGCTCTTCACCTTAGCAAAGTTGCGTTACTGGCGTTAAACAATGGACTATTATGATCTTATTGATTACTTGTTCATTGATAAGAGTTGCATGATTGCCCTTGAATTATAGTGTCAAAGCGTCCATTGTATGAGTATGATACATTTACTCATATTGTCCTGAGACGAAAAACTCTATGCAACGATGAGACAGTATAATTGAGGACATATTAGATGCCATACGATATTGATAATGAGATAGAAGTAGACAACGACAATCAAGATAAGTTTGCAGGATTTGGTAAAGAAACGACTCTTGAATTGGTAGAAAGTGATGACGGCAGGTTGTTGTTACGTGATGCTGAACAAGACGAAACTCCATTAATGACCATCGATTTTTCGGATAAGCTCAAAGAGCTGCTAGGTAGTGATACTCAAGCGATCGGTCAACATATGATTCATGCTGCTATTCAGGTGATTATGCAAAAGCAGATGAGTCAATGGCATGCGCACGTATATGACAAAGAGCCCACGCATTATAGTTAATGCGTTATGAGAAACTAAAGCAGTTTATTTATAAAAGTCTAAATTACTGACCAAA
>NZ_LNUO01000144.1:0-8856 GCF_001462175.1 Psychrobacter sp. ENNN9_III | reverse complement strand
TGAACGCCCACGACTGGCCAATAAACCCTTTTTTGTTTTCAAATAATAAAGTAATCGTTATTACTTGATTTTTGCTTCTTTAAAGATCACGTGCTGGCGTACTTTAGGATCAAACTTTTTGATCTCCATTTTGCCAGGCATTGTACGCTTGTTTTTGGTGGTAGTGTAGTAATAACCAGTACCAGCAGTCGATACCAACTTGATTTTATCTCTCATGATAGCTTTCCTTTAAATGGTGGTCTACAAGCGCGTGGCTTAAACTTTTTGACCTTGTGCGCGTAGATCCGCTAACACTTTATCAATACCAAGCTTGTCAATAATGCGCATACCTTTGGTAGATACACGTAGACGGACAAAACGGTTTTCAGATTCTACCCAAAAACGGTGATTTTGAAGGTTTGGTAGAAAGCGACGACGGGTTTTGTTGTTTGCATGCGAAACATTATTACCCACCATAGGGCGCTTTCCAGTCACTTGGCAAACTCTAGACATGGCGAACTCCTAATCTATGAGGTATGAGATATTCTCATACCAGTCTGGGCAAGTTGCGCGTATTTGCGGCATGGACACAGCAAGCAGCAGCTTTGCACCAAACAAAACTATATGAAGGTTGAGCTGGTTTTACTGTCATATAAAGGCAAATAACAGAGTGACCAATTCAGAAAATTTTAAAGCCGACATTTATACCATAAAATCAGTGAATACTCAAATTATTTTACGATAAACATCGTCTTATAGAAGCGTCATTATACCTTGAATTGACACTGCTATGTGATTGATTACTTAACTTATAGGTATAATTTTTAGTTGTAAGTTACAACAAAAGTCAGTAAGGTTACCGTTATAATTTTAATACATTATATATATAGAGTAAACAGAATGTAACTTTATCTATTTTTATTATGCATTTATAGATTGGGTACGATTCTTGCTTGTATTTTTGAACATATCATAGCTGATTCGGATTCGGAGTCCAAAACATGTCACATAGCTCGCTACCTTTTACTTCTAAGCTGTTTCAACTTACTTCTTTGACTTGTGCATTGGCATTAGCAGGATGTGGCGGGGGCGGCGATAGTGACACAGTAGATTCTGTTGCGCCTGCACCTGATTTAGGTATTGAGCAGCCAGGCTCAGGTGGTAGTAACGGGGGTAATAATAATGGTGGTAGTGATAATGGTGGTGAGCAGGTATCTACAGAGGATTTTAGTTTACAAAAACTTTATACTGTCCCTACAAACATAAAGCTTACAGATGAACCTGTCATTTTTAATGTAACTGTAAAAGCGGTCGAAAACATATCTGGCGGCGCGGCTATCGATAAGGCAGTCAGTCTAAGTATTGATGACTCACTAAATACTGGTGTTACCATTGAAGGGTCTAGCACTCAGACTACTGATGACAAAGGTGTGGCGACCTATGAGTTAAAGCTTAACCCGCTGGTACTTGATGAGACGCAAAAAGCAAATCTAATCAAAAATGGTTTTAGCTTAAAAGCAACGGCTAAACAGCCGTCAAATGGCGCAACCATCAATCAAGTGTTGACCGTCCGCATCAGTAAAGAAGGCAGTGGTGATGGCACTCAAACAGTAGTCAGTACTCTTGTTATCGACAATCGACTTCAAACAAGTTCAGTATCTAATAACAAGCTAAATCCTTACGGTGATACGGCTCAATTTAGCATTATTCTCAAAAATGCGGATGGCGCACGGGCTGCAGACGTACAGGTCGGTATGGGAATTAATGATATCAAAGGGGTTGCTATTGTCGGAAGTAACAAAACCACTGATAGCAATGGTATGGCTACCTTTGACATTATTGTTGATAAAGGGTTATCAAAGGCTGATCGTGAGGCGCTATTACAAGGCGTGGTTTATGCTATCAATATCGTAGAAAAAAATGGTGCGACTAAAAAAGTCTCAGGCACATTGCCGGTTGCGATTCCTACCTCAGACTATAAGCTGACAGTATCTGGAAACGCCAGCGCACTTAACGCTTATGGTGACAGTCAAACGATCACTATTAATGCAACCGCGATTAACGACAAAGTTCCAACGAACATTGCTGGGGCAAAAGCCTCTATTAAGCTCAATAGCGATATAAAGGGTGTCAGTTTAAGTACTGAGGCGCTTACTTTTGATGCTAAAGGCCAAGCAGTAGTTGATATTATTGTAGCGCCAACGCTGAGTGATGCGGAGCGTACCAAGCTTGCTAAAGAGGGTCTCAGCTATACGATTACCTTGTCTGAGCCAAATAACTCTAAAACAGTAAAAGAGGGTAAGAGCAGCGTTGAGATACCTGCTGCCAAATATCAAATCAAAGCAGCTAACACCAGTAAAACGAGAATATCAAGTTTTGGTAGTAGCGTGGATATCAGCTTTCGCGTCAATGATAAAGACGGTGGCGCAGTAGCTGGTGAAAAAGTCACAGTAAACTTGCCTGCTGCACTGACCGCAAAGGGGCTATTGAGCTTAGACAGCGCAGCCACGCAAACTACTGATAATAAAGGTGTGGTCAGCTATACCGTCAGTATTCCAAAAGGATTATCAGAAAGTAATCGTGCGATTTTAGAAAGCGCAGGTAGTTTTGTACTGTCTGCCAAGGCCGTTGAAGCATCAGGTGCTAGCAGTAAGATAGATAGTGCTCGCGTACAGATTACCGCTGAAAGTGAGACGATCTTAGATGCAAAAAGCATTCCTAGAGCTATTAATGTACTCAAAAACAGCTTTAGTATTCAGGTGGCCGCTAAGCGCCCTGACGGTAGTGCGGCAAATGACAAAGAGGTTAAGCTTACTATTACAAATGTACCAGGCGTGAGCATTGCCGGCAGTAAGCAGATTACCAATACTGCAGGTGTCGCTGAATTCACAGTAAATATTCAAGATTTAACGGATACTCAGCGTAACAACCTAGTCAAAAACGGCATTCCTTATACCGTTACTTTGACAGATGATGATGGTATTACTAGCGAAACTTATAATGCATCGGTCATCATGCCTGTCGCCGAATATAAAATAAACGCAGGCACAGCAAGCAAAAACAAACTACTCAGTACTGGCGGTGAAACTACCATCAGCTTCCGTGTTAATGATAAAACTGGTGGTATCGTGGCAGGACAGCAAGTGACCGCGAGCTTGCCCAGTACCTTAACGCAAAAAGGGTTAGTCACACTTACTAGCGCCGCCAATCAAACGACAGATGCTCAAGGTGTCGTTAACTATACTGTGCGCATCCCTGAAGGGTTGTCCGTTGATCAGCGTAAAGCTATTGAAAACAGTGGGTTTTCATTAACCGCAAGCCTGACAGAAACATCAGGTGTAAGCGTTAAAGCCAACAGTGAAAAAATTACTGTTAATGCGGATCCGACTAGGAGTGATATCGTCGTCAGCGCCAGCACTATGCCAAGCGTGGTCAATGTGTTGAAAGACAGCTTCAGTATACAAGTGGCAGCCAAACTGCCAAATGGCAATGCGGCAACCAATAAACCTGTTGAACTGAGTATCGAGGGTATTAAAGACATTAGCATTGCTGGTAACCAACAAACGACAGATGGGTCGGGTAATGCTACATTTATCGTCAATATTGATCCAAGTCTAAGCTTAGCTGAGCGCCGCACTATCGCTGCTAGTAACATCGATTATCAAGTTGTATTAACAGATAACGACAGCCGTGCTATCGAATCTTTCACTGCTGAAGCTGATGTACCAGCCGCTCAATACAAAGTTAGCTTTGGCCAAATGAGTAGTGATAAGCTGTCAAGCTCAGGTGGTAGTACGACCATCAGCTTTCGTGTCAATGACAAAAACGGTGGCGTAATAGCAAATCAAATAGTTAAGGCAAGCCTACCAGCTGCTTTGGTGAATGCTGGTGTAATTACTCTAGATGACGCTACAAACCAGACTACTGACGCTAAAGGCATGGTCAGTTTCAATGTACGTGTACCGACCAATCTGAACCAAGCACAAAAAACACTGATTGAGAACAACAGTGGCTTTGCACTAAATGTCGCAGCTGTAGAGGCTACAGGAGCCACAAGCACTGCGAGTGTTGCCATTAGTGTCACTGATAAGGTACAGGCCAGTCAAACGACACTCGCTGTCACCACCAATCCTGCGCCAATCAATATTTTAAAAGACAGCTTTAGCATTCAAGTCTCAGGGACACGTAACGATGGTAGCGCTGCTGCAGACAAAGTGGCCAGATTAACGATTAATAACGCCTCAAAGCTCACAATACAGAACAGTGAACAAAAAACAGATGCAAAAGGTGTAACCACATTTACCGTAAATATTAGTCCTACGATGAGTGAGGCTGAACGTCAAGCATTGGTCAAATCTGATCTTAGCTACACCGTGAGCCTCACTGATATTGATGGTGTAGTCTCTAGTAAATATAATGCACCAGTCATCATTCCAGCCGCCCAGTACCAGCTAAGCTTTGGTACTCTAACCAACAAGCAACTATCAAGCTCAGGTGGTAGCACTACTATCAGCTTCCGCATTAATGATAAAAATGGTGGAGTAATTGCAAACCAGCCAGTGACAGCAAGCTTGCCTGACAATCTAGTTGGACTCTTAAGCTTAGACAGTAGCGCCACCAAATTAACCAACAATCAGGGTGAAGTCAGCTTTACCGTTCGCGTGCCAGCAGGATTGAGCACTGATCAAAAAGCAAAAATTGAAAAAGTTGGGTCGTTTGTGCTCACCGCGATGACCGTCGAAGACTCCGGTGCTAAGAGTGTTGTGACAAGCAGCCTGATTACACTTAGCGATGAAGTAGGTCAAAGTGAGATTCAGCTTGTTGATAATAGCACCCAACCTGTGCTCACCACTGATAAGCAGTTTGTAGTCGATATCACGGGTAAGTATCCTGATAGTAGTGCTGCTTTAAATAGAATCGTCAAGCTTAAGATCGACCAGCCTGCACTGTTTACAATCATTGATGCTGAGCAGAGCACGGATAACGCAGGCCGTGTATCGTTTACTGTAAATATAAAAGATAACCTTAGTGAAGATGAGCAAAATGTACTTGCCAAATCAAATATCAACTATACTGCCACCATTATTGATGTTGATGGTACCCAAGCTACGTTGTCTGGCAAGATTCAGGTAGAAAAGCCTACCACTACATTAGATTTTGCCTCTATCCTTACCCCAAGCATCAGTGAGTTTGGTGGTGAGGGCGTTATTAAAGTTAAGCTATTAAGTAACAAAAGCAATAGCGCTGTACAAAACCAAGAAGTCAGTATCTTACTTGGTAAAAAAGCTCAGGATTATGGCGTTACTGTTAGTTCAGACAGTAACACTACTGACTTTAATGGTGAAACCACCTTTATCGTCACTATCCCTGAAGGTTTGAGCTATGAGAAGCGTGAAGAGCTCAAGAAGGTCGGTATCAATTACCAGCTATCTTATATCGAAAAAGGTGAAACGTATACGTCTGATATTAAAAACGTCATCATTACTACGCCAACTGTAGATTTAACTGTTCTAAATAATCCAAATCTGATTAACAATCGTCCGTTTTATACTTTAAATGGTGAAGGCGATACGGCGGTTGTGAATGTTGGTATTAGTACGCAAACCACCAACGTTGCAATCAGTGGTCAGCCTATGACCATTGATTTTGCTGACAAAGCATTAGCAGCGCTATTAACCGTTAATGGTAAGTCGGGTGATAACCTCACTTCAATGACCACTGACGATAATGGTAACGTTAGCTTTGAGATAGTTGTTCCTAATAACCTAACTGATGAAGAAAAAGCAGCTCTTAAAGATAAAAAACTGACAGCAACATTACGAGAAACTTTAACTGATAAAACGCAAGAAGTTCAGTTTAATGTCCAATCAACCAAAGCGGCGATCGATCTGATTGATTTAACGCCTACGCCACTCAACCTAAACGGTGGTCAAACACAGGTAGAAGTCATTGCCAAAGACAGTCAAGACAATGTGATTGCGGGACAAAAAGTTTTCCTAGCACTCCCTGCTGCGATTGCAGAGCAAGGCGTGCGTCTGGTCAGTGGTAAAGAGCAGGTCACTAATAATTCAGGGGTGGCCAGTTATACCCTTGCTGTGCCAGCAGGGCTGACAGAGGAACAGAAAAAAGCCATCGGCTCAAGCTTTTTTGTCGCTTTTTCAGCGGCGGATAAAAATGGCAATATCGCCACCAAAACCAGCACCGTCACCACCACCACGCCTAGTAGTGCTACGGGTACGACAGAAAATATCACTATCGGCGCAAACAAGGTAGTTAGTACCAAAGGTGATACCTTTAAAGTCTTTGTACGAGCGACAGATAATGATGAGGCTATTGGTAACCGTGAAGTACGCTTAAATGTTGATAATCCGCTCCAAACTGGCGTTACAGTGACCAATGGTACGGCTACCACTAATAGCGACGGTGTGGCAACATTTGACCTCAAACTTGAGCCTGGCGCTAACGTCAATCAAGCGATTTTAGAGGCAGGCATCAAGGTCACAGCGAAAACTAAAACGTCTGGTGGCTTTGATATTGAGTCAGACTATATTGTACCTGTAGATACCGCGACCATTGATGAGTATCAAATCCTTGTCAGCTCTGATAAGTCCACGCTAACTACTGGTGGAGATCAAACCAATGCCACCTTCCGCGTGACTGACAGCAAAGGCGGCATCTTAACGGGCGTTCCTGTGCAGCTGGCTATTACCAATCTAGCGGCAAGTGGAGCGGCACTTACGACACCAAGCATGGTAACCACTGATGCGAATGGTCAAATAGATGTCGGCGTACTTTTAGCCGCAGGCAGCATTAATGCGCGCCTAAATCACACTATTGATATTGAAGCCAAGATAGTTACCCCTGAATATGATGCTAATGGTGATGTCACACTGACTACCCGTGAAAGTAAAACACTAAGCCTATCAGCCGTGGGTACGAAGATTGGTATTGAAGCGAGCAACACTAAGCTGCAAGATAGTGAGGCAATTACCATCACTACCACACTCGTTGATGGTGCAGGGCAGACGATTGGTAATGCAGCAATGCAGCTGATTGACGCGAATGGTGATTTGATTGTACCAACGGCAATAGCGACTACTGGTAACGATGGTCAGGCAACGTTTGAAGTCAAAGAAGATCAGCTTACCTTTGACAATAATGGTAACTTACAAGTGTTTACCCGCGCCGTTGGTGAGGACAGTATCAATACCCAGCGTAGTATCAATAGCATTGATCTGGTCAAGGTTTCCCAAGCGGGTATCAGCTTTATCGATATCCAAGATGTTTATGACGTTAATAAGCCGCAACTTATCAATATACAGATCCGTACAGACTCTGCTAGTGAAGCAGATGATCTACTTGGCAAAAATGTTGAGATACAAACCACTATCGGTAAGTTTAACAATAACGATGTTATTACTACTAAGGCAATTGCGCCAAATAATATTACTGGTAATATCATTACGGTACCTGTAACACTGACATCTGAGCTTGCTGGCATAGCGGTACTACAAGCTAAAATATTAGGCGTAACTTTACAAAACGGTGAGCCGCGCTATCAGACCACCGTCGATACACGCTTCCGTGCTACGACACCTGCGAAAATGCTATTCCAAGCAGTCAAATCGGTCATCACTCCTGGCACCAGCACCGAAGTGGTAGCGACAGTCAAAGACAAAAATGATGTGCCAGTAGAAGGGCAAACCGTCGTATTTAGCCGTGCGGCAGACTCATCAGCAGGTCGTTTATCGGCGGCTACAGCGATAACAGACAGTAAAGGTGAAGCCCGTGTCGTCTATCAAGCCAATGCCAGTTCGCCTATCGGTGGTGTGATTATCAACGCACGTTTACTACAAGATGATGCCAATATCGGTAGCAAGACCAGCAATATTACCGTCTCAGAAGAAGCTGTATATACCACGTTAGCATTCTCTAGTAAGTTATCTTCTGATGATATTTACTATACGGTACGTGGTTCGATATCTGTCATGGATGGCTCAGGACGCGCGGTGTCAAATCAGGAGGTGTCAATTAAGTCTTATGCGACGGAATATGCACAAGGTGTATATTGTTTACTAGATAGTACAACTACTTATCAAGCTGCTGATATTGATGAGCTTGACGAGTTTGGTAACGTGATAAAGACCACCACACCAGAACCGAAAGTCTTCTCTGAAAAAACACCAGTACCGTTAAAGTCTGATTGGTATCCTACGGAAGATGCTAATTACAACTACACGCTAGATCAAGATTCTGATCCTACATTAAACGAAGATAAGAATTCTAGTGGTAAGCTTGAAGCTATTAATCCAGTGACTATTCTTGGTAACAAAGTTTCAGAGGATGGCTATTCATTTATCACAAATGATGAAGGTCGCGCTGACTTTGAGATTCGCTACCCGTTACGTTATTCAAATTGGGTGAAGGTACGTTTTGATGCTTCCACCTTTGTAAATGGTAGTGAAAATACTCAAAGTATCAACTACCAATTACCAACTTCAGTCGATGACTTGATAATAAATGATACTACTTTAATAACTCCTTGGATTGATAATGCAAGTCCGTTTGGTACTGGTGGTGCTACATGTACAAATAGCCTAAATGTTACAATCAATGAGAATACGCCACGTACTAGAGTTATTTTGTCGCCATATTCACCAAACTATAATGTGACTATAGACGGTAAGTCATCGAGTAATCAGGCAGAGGTAGGGTTTAATACATATATCATAGACTTCAACAAAGCGTTTGAACTTGGCTCGACGGCTACTGTAAGCAATAATGGTTTCGGTTTCTCTAAAGTTATCAAAGTTGAGTAATGTTTCATAATTTCTATTTAAAAAACTAATATTTAATAAAAACCCCCAAGTTGGGGTT
>NZ_LNUO01000143.1:0-4005 GCF_001462175.1 Psychrobacter sp. ENNN9_III | reverse complement strand
CCTCATTCTCTCCCCCAAGTTGGGGTTTTTGTATTGGTAATATAAATAACGTAAAACAACCAACTCAGTAAGCAAAATATAGCAAAAACGATTAGAATAGTGGATTTGCTATGCTATTAGTAGTTCTTTGAATGCAGGCAGCAATCATTTTATTTTAGGTTAAGCGCACTATGTCAGATACTGTAACGACGACTTCATCAAATGCTTTATCGCACCCTATATCCAGTGCTCCACTCCCTCTTCATACTATCGACACTGCCACGTTATTGATTAAGTGCCGCGACCAAGCAGGCATTGTGCAGGCAGTATCAGAGTTTATCCATCGCTATGGCGGCAATATCATCTCTCTTGATCAGTATTCTACTGCTCACGAGGGTGGCCAGTACTTTATGCGTTTAGAGTTTGTTTTAGAAGGTCTGAGCGAGATCATTGATAACTTTGAGGCCAGCTTTGCTCATACGGTTGCCAAGCGTCATAAGATGTCTTGGCGTCTACATGACAATGCGATCAAAACCAAAGTTGGCATCTTGGTATCAAAGTTTGATCATGCGTTATTAGACTTGCTATGGAGACATCAGCGCGGCTTGCTCGATTGCGATATTAGTTGCGTTGTCAGCAACCATCCAGACTTACGTCAAGCGGTCGAAAACTTCGGTATACCTTTTCATCATGTGCCAGTGACTAAGGATAATAAGGTAGAGGCGGAAGAGCGGATTCATCAGTTGATGGAAGACAATGATTTGTTAGTATTAGCGCGTTATATGCAAATATTATCGTCTGACTTTATTGAACGCTGGCCCATGCAAATTATTAATATTCATCACTCATTTTTGCCTGCTTTTGTGGGGGCAGATCCTTATCGTCAGGCGTATGATAAAGGTGTCAAGCTTATTGGTGCAACGGCGCATTATGTCACCGCCGAGCTTGATCAAGGGCCGATCATCGAGCAAGATGTGCACCGCGTGACTCATCGTCAAAGTGTGATAGAACTACGTGCTATTGGTCGTGATATCGAGCGCAATGTCTTGGCCCGCGCAGTGAACTGGCATGTACAAAACCGAGTGATAGTAACAGGTAATAAGACAGTGGTATTTAATTAAAAAAGCTTATTGTTAGGAAAGTTTGTCACTAAGTCTGTTACTAAATCAGGGTTAAGTTTGCTAATATCATTTGTAACGTATGCCAATCGATTATTATATATATTTAATACAGCTGAGATTCTATAACACTAGCTCTAAAACAAACTTGCTACCAACAAAGCCTACTGCTAATAAGATAAACGCATAAAAGGTAATGTTGGCCGCTCGTTTGCCACGCCAACCTGCACGCCAATGACCTATCAATAGTACGCCAAATAATAACCACGACAGCAAGCTAAAGACTGTTTTATGTAAAATGTGCTGTGCCATTAAATCTTGTACGTAAATAAAGCCAATGCCTAAGGCGATGCTTAGTACGATAAAACCTACCAGTATCATGTCAAACAATAGGCTTTCCATACTTTGTAAGGGAGGTAGTTTGTTCACCCAAAAACGATGAATGGTATGATGCTTGAGCTCACGGATCTGCAAACGCAAAAATAGCGCTTGTAGGGCAGCCATTAGCAGTACGCAATAGGCAGCAAGTGACAATAAAATATGGGCTTCAAGTCCAATACTTACATCGGTCAATGGCTGATACGGGGCGCGGCCAACATAACCTATCGTCATGCCAATAAGCGCAGTCGGTGCAGCTAAAATTCCAAGACTAAGAATAGGGCGATATAAGCAAAAGAGTACGTAAAAGAATAAGAAAAATAGACTGATGAGACTGATTATATTAAATAGGTTAAAATTTAATCCATATAACGTAACGACATATGGATACAATAGCGCGGCATGGGCAAGCATACCAATGATTAATAAACCAAGGCTTAAACCCTTATGAATAGGGTGACTCTTTGTCAGCGCCCAACTGATATGGATACTGACCAATATATAAGCCATACTGGCAATGATAAACGCAAGGTGCACTGGTAAAAAGCCTCATCCCATAATGAGCACAAAATCGCCGCTCAATTTAACGCTAAAGTGGTATTATTAGAATAATCGTCCAATTTATCATAAAATGAAGGCTAATTGAGAATCATCTCTATTATTCTTTATAGCTACTAAGACAGTAGTTGCCAAATCTACAGATGCTAAGGCATCAATTACGCGATGGTGTTGATAAGTAGTTGTTTTTGGATAAATTGCATATAAAACAAGCGAGTAATATTCCAAACTATTTTATTTAGTCCATCTTTAATAAAGTGCTTTTTGACTGCATATATTTTAATAAGAAGCCTTTTGATAAAAATATTTTAACTGTTTAATTGAGAGTTATTTATGTTTGATACCTTAACAGAACGTCTGTCGTCGAGCCTACGTAATATCGTAGGGTCTGGACAACTGACTGAAGACAATATCAAAGACACGCTGCGCGAAGTGCGTATGGCGCTCTTAGAAGCTGATGTGGCGCTACCTGTCACGCGCGACTTTGTCAAACGTGTCAAAGAGCAGGCACTGGGTGCTGAAGTGCTAAAAGAGCTGGCGCCAGGACAAGCTTTTGTCAAAATCGTCCATGATGAGCTGACCGAGATGATGGGCAGTGCCAACCAACAGCTTGAGATGACAGGCAAACCGCCGGTTGTGTACCTACTAGCAGGTCTACAAGGTGCGGGTAAAACCACCACCGCTGGTAAGTTGGCCAAATATCTACAAGAGCGCCAAAAGAAAAAAGTCATGCTGGTCTCAGCTGACGTCTATCGTCCAGCAGCAATCAAACAGCTTGAGCAAGTGGCTGGTCAAGTGAATGCTAAATTTGTCAATTCAAGTGTCGATGAAAATCCTATCGATATTGCCCGCCGTGCCATCGAAGAAGCCAAAATCCAATATCAAGACATTTTGATTATCGATACTGCGGGTCGTTTGCACATTGACGACACCATGATGGATGAGATCAAGGCACTAACGGCAGCGGTTAATCCATCTGAGACGCTGTTTGTCGTCGATGCGATGACGGGTCAAGATGCAGCCAATACTGCCAAAGCCTTTAACGATGCGTTGCCATTAACTGGTGTTGTCCTCACTAAGACCGACGGTGATGCACGCGGCGGTGCTGCATTGTCTGTACGGGCGATCACAGGTAAGCCGATTAAGTTTTTGGGTCGCGGTGAAAAGCTAGACGCTTTAGAGTTGTTCCATCCTGAGCGTATCGCCCAGCGTATCCTCGGTATGGGTGATGTACTAAGTCTGGTTGAAGAGGTCGAGCAAAAGATCGACCGTGATAAAGCCGAAAAAATGGCGAAAAAGATGCAAAAGGGCGGTGATTTCGACCTTGAGGATCTATTAACTCAGTTTCAGCAAATGAAAAACATGGGCGGTATGTCAGGTTTCCTCGATAAAATGCCAGGTATGGGCGGCTCTGACATGCAAAAAGCTGTCGAGGACGCTAAGCCTGAAGAAAAAGTGCGTGAAATGGAAGCGTTGATTAATTCTATGACCCCATTTGAGCGTAAAAATCCAGATAAGATCAATCCAAGCCGTAAGCGCCGTATCGCTGCGGGTTCTGGCCGTGAGATTCAAGACGTCAACCGTTTGCTAAAGCAGCATAAGCAAATGGCAAAAATGATGAAAATGATCTCAAAGCCTGAAGGTATCAGTAAAATGATGAAGTCGATGCAAGGCTTAATGGGCGGTGGCGCCGGAGCTGGAGGCGGTGGTCCTCTATTTGGTGGTGGCGGTCAGCAGGGCGGCCCTAAAGATGTGAGCCCGCAACAGATGGCGAAGCAAATGGGACTTGACCCTAATAATATGCCTAGCACCGAAGAGATGCAAAAACAGATGCAAGAGTTGCAGGATCAAGCCCCTAAAAAGTTTAAGACGCGGTTTTAATAGTCCAGTAACAAGTTTCTGTTATTATAAGTTTTCTTTTTAATGAAAACCCAAAGCTAAAGCAGTTTTGGGTTCCAAACCAATTTTTTTT
>NZ_LNUO01000142.1:0-19669 GCF_001462175.1 Psychrobacter sp. ENNN9_III | reverse complement strand
GCGGCACACGAACGTAACGTTTGCCGCCTTTTTTTATTGCTTAAAATATTATTTTTAAGAGGCTTAAGCTATTTGTCTTTTAATAATTTACTCAGTGACGACTTCAGCATCAGCACTGATAGCATCAAAGCTTTTGACGTTATTGTTTTCAATCAAGTCGATACTGCTACCACCAGCATGAGTTACCAGCTGTATATGACCATCTGTAGAGCGATACGTTGGGTTGTTATCTTGGCCTTCTGGTGCGCTTAGGGTCATCATTGATTTATTGGGCAAGGTGACAATGGCATTGAGTACGCCCGCCGCTGAGGTCTCAAAAGTGACGGATAACGATTCGCCAGCTGCGCTTTTATAAATAACATCAGTGATTTGCGCGCCTTTAATGGCTTGTTCGGGGTTGGGAGTCGCGGCTGTTGTATTTGGTGCTACTTCTACGGTTTTGATATCGTTTTCAAGCTCGCTTACGCTGACATCGTTCTTTGACTCTTCGGTAGAATCAACCGAGTTTTGAGAGCTGTCTATAGGTGCACCACTATCATTGTTATCACTGTCATCATTAACAGGCGTACTTTGAACGGTGGTCGTTTCAGCTTGTGGCTCATTAGCTGCTTCAGGTTCTGGCGACTTTTGGCAAGCAGTTAGTATCAGTACACTAAACAAAATGACGGGAAAAACATGTAAGTAGGACTTGGTTTTTAATGAAGCTAAAGTAGGGGCTTTCATAATGAGGTTATTATCCATTAAGATGGGTTATTTGAGTATAGTAAGCAGTAATCTGCTGTTCAATGGCAACCTATTACTAGGTGCTTACGGTAATAACTAGCTTTCGCTGTCCGCCATGTTTATCAAGGTTGTCTCGATGCTCGCATAAATATATGCCTTGCCACATTCCTAATCCCAATGCACCATTGATAAGTGGAACGGTTAAGCTGACCCCAAGCATTATACTTTTAAAATGGGCGGGCAAGTCGTCCGAGCCTTCTAGCGTATGGCGATATTCTGGCTGATCGGCTGGTGCAATTTTATTCAGCCAATCTTCGGTATCTAGTCTGACATCTGGATCAGCATTTTCGTTGATAGCGAGACTGGCTGAGGTATGCTGTAAAAATAGGTGGACTAGACCTGCTTTAGGTGAATTGGGCATTAGCTCAACAAGCGCATCTTCAATCATTGGCGTTATGATATGAATGCCGCGCGCATACGTGGGTAGGGTAAGCGTGGTTTGGTGATAGGGCATTGCATACCTCTTGTCATTAGAATCAATTTTATAGATTCATAATACAAGATAGCCATGAGTGTGAAAAGCTCAGTCATAACAAAGTTGAAACTAGGTTTGGGCTTTAATTAAGCGGCGTCTGCAAGCGTATGCGATTAGGCGATAGTCGTGCAAGCATCGCTGCCGACAATGGTGCAAACGATCCTAGCATCATATCTGCAAGCGTTTCAGCGCATATAGGCGCTAACGCATAGCCTTTAGCGCCCATCGCACTCATGACCCAAGTACGCTGGCTTTGTGCTAATCGTCCTACGATAGGATGATAATCAGGGGTTTGAGTTCGAACGCCGGCGCGCCCCTGCCATAGACTGCTATCGGCTGGAATAACAGATTCCATCTCAGGAATGGCAGTGACGAGCTTATCACGACTAATTTGATGTTCTTCATCACGAATATCGGTGCTTGTGTCATTACGTATAAAGCTCGCCCCTAACAATAGATGTGCTGCCCCTTCTACCACACCGTTTAACTCGTTATCGCCAGCTTGCGCGGTAAAGGCGGCACAGTAGCCGCTGTATTTGAGTGGTACTTTTGGTAAGTTTGTAAGCTCAGCGGCGGTCGGCGTAAACCAAGAGAGCTGGCCACGAATTTTACGACAATCAAAAATGCGCCGATCTAGCTTATGACTCTCAAATGCTGCGCAAATCACCACATTATCGGCACTAATAGTCATCGCGCCTTTGTCCTGATTACTGCCTTCAACACGAACACAGCTTTCCATCTCGTTAATACTGCTAACGTCTAATTGCTGAAAGCGGATGAGTGGATGGGTCAGTATTATATTTTTTAATGCTTGAGGGTTGACCAAACCGGATTGCGGTAAGTACAAATTCTCTGATAAATCTTGCGTTTTTAATCCAGTAGTCTCTTGTGCTTGCGCAAGCGATAGCGTGGTTGCCATCTCATCCGGATAGTCTGCAATTTGTTCTGTGCCGATATTGGCTTTTATCAGCAAATCTAGTGCGCCAGTTAACTCGAGTACCGGCGCTGTATTTTGCTTTGCAGCCTCTTTATTAAGCTGTCGATATAGACGGCTGCTATAGAGATAACCGATGCTATGCAGATGCTCATCGACATGATGAATCGGTGTCATCTTAGGCGCGAGTAGGGCGCGAGGATTGCCCGATGCTCCTGCTAAAGGTGCTGATTTGTCTGTCAAGGTAACCTTGATACCGCGATTGGCAAGTGACCATGCTGTTAGCAGTCCAGAGACGCCAGCGCCAATGATTACAGTATGGACGCTATCAGCAGATCGATTATTAGCATGGTCGTGAGCGTTGTTATTAACGTCTGTCAGGTCGGTAGGCATAGGTACGATAGCCGTTAGCATTTCGCGCTTACGGCCAAAACCTTTAACTTTTTTGATCTCAAAGCCGCAGTCTTTTAGCGCGCGTTTGACGATACCGGCGCAGCTATAAGTAGCTGCGGTCGTGCCAAGGTAGGAGAGACGCTGTATTTGTGCGAAGATGTTTTCAGCCCACAATGTACTATTACAAGAAGGGGCAAAGCCGTCCAAATACCATGCATCGATATAGGGTGTTGGGATATAGGGAACGGGCTGTAGAGATGTATCTAATGCCAATTTGGCTAAGCTATCCGCAGCATCACCAAACCACATATCGACAGTCAAATTATCATCGAGGAAGTTTAGACGATGACATCCTGCGATCAGAGGCGGATAAGCCGCTAAAAACTGCGCAGTCAGCACAGACAGCTCAGGCGCACGCTGTGCCCATAAAGCTAATATTTGAGTGAGGTCTGTGAGCGGTATCGGGTGCTTTTCTGTAGTAATAAAATGTAGCTTCGCTGTTGCTAAGTGCGGATGCATGTCACGCAGCTCTCGCCATAACTGCCACGTTGCCAACAAATTTAGCCCAGTACCCAACCCCAACTCTGCGATGCTAAAGCATTGATGTGGCACAAGGTTTGTCAGTCTCTTTGGCAGCTGATTATGCGCCGAAAATACATGACGTGACTCTGCTAGACCGTCGGCATGCGAAAAATACACATCGCCAAACTCACCAGATACCGGTACCTGGTTGCCCGTGTCATCCATTTGCCAGTCAATCTTGGCAGGGCGAATGGCAGATGGCTGTGGTGAGTGAATGTTTGGCGACTGATTATCTGGCTGATTATCTGGCTGTTTATCTGGCAAGGAGGCAGATGTACTGCTATTTTTTGGGAAGGCGTTAGACATAGACGATCACATTAGAGAAAGCGATAAAAAAAGCTACCAGCGCTCACGGCGGACAAACACAAGCCACGAGATAAAAATACCAACAAGCAGGCTAATCAAGACGGTAAACGCACCGTATAAAAACAGCTGGCCTTTGCTCTCATAAACCAAAACATTCACTTGCGTCTGTAAGTCATTCACTTGCCGCTGCAATTGAGCATTACGGCTAAGTAGTTGCTGATTGGCAGCCGATAGTGCTTGGCTTGACGGCTGAATCTGTGCGGCTAGAGTATTGCTAGCTGGCAATGTTTGGTTAGGCGCTGGTTGATTTGGTGTTGACTGAACAGAAGTGTTTTGGTTGCTGGCAGTCGACATCGCTACCGAATCAGTATTTGTAACCGATGGCACTGCATGCACTGACACAGCGATGGCTAGAAATACACTAGCTAGGCTATATTGATAGCAGCAAGTTTTTAATGACAATGTACGCTGATTCACGACTTCGCTACTTTATTTGAGGTGCTATCGTCTACTTTTGGCAAGGTATGGATAAAGGGTCTGATATCTACATGACTGTATACACCATCCCGTAAGTAAGGCTCATCGTTTGCCCATGCTTGCGCGTCTTCCAAAGACTCAAAGTCAGCGATGATTAAGCTACCTGACATCGCCTCCAAGCCATGCTCGATAGGTGTTGGACCTGCGATGATAAGACGGTTTGCACGGTCTAAGGCTTGCAGGCGTTCGACATGTTCAGGACGGGTGATTTCACGTTGTGCGCTGCTATTGGCAACGTCGTGACCGATAATAGCAAATAAAGACATGATCCTTCCTTTGTTAGTAGTAGGAATAAAAAGTTATAAATTATAATAATGCCGACTTAATAGTAGTGGTTTATTATTCTAGCGATAGAAATTTAATAACCGCTCAACGTCTATTATAAAACGGTAAATAGCAAAATAAACGTCATTGATCATACTCGTATGTGTTAGTACACAAAATATGGCTATGCTTCTTTATTTTGCAGACTTGTCAGTCAAAGCTGGATTTAAATGCTTTTTTAAGACTGCAAACTGAGCGATGACAAACACCAACATAATCGGAATCCAGCCATAAGTTTTAAAGTTAATCCATGCTTCATCAGACATTGTAAATGCCGTGATATAATGTAAAAAGCCCATAAAGGCAAAAAACAGTCCCCAAGCGACGGTTAGCTTTTTCCAACCGCTCATCGTGAGCGAAAAGACATCTTTCATGGCAAGCTGCATCAAGGGTTTATTAATCGCAGCACTGACAATCAGCGTTAATGCAAAGATACCGTTGATAATTGGTGATTTCCAGCGCAGATAGATGTCATCACGCAAAAGTAGTGTGCCGCCGCAAAACAAAATGGTTAGTATCAATACCACCCATTGCTGTTTATCAAATTTGCCTTTTTGGCGCACAAAATGAATTGCATAAACGACGATGGTTGCAATAAGTAAAGCACCTGCTGCTGCCAAAATACCACTTTGACGAGCAGTGACAAAAAAAGCAATCAAAGGAATGAAGTCTAGTAAAGCTTTCATAACAAATGGGATGTCCAACAAAAACGTAGTGAGTAGTTTACACGTCTACTGAGGCAAAAAAAAGCAATCAACATCACAAACATACTGATAATAAGAGTAAGTGTTAGAGAATCTCATTAACGTTTTCTATTGAGCTGCTATCTGCTCTTTACAATCCTATATATTTGTAACAAAATCTAAGGCCAACTTTATGAAAATTGACTTACATTGCCACAGTACCTGTTCAGATGGCACGTATGCACCAGCAGATGTCGTACAGCGTGCCCATGCTGCTGGCGTTGATGTACTGGCATTGACTGACCACGATACACTACTGGGCATTGACGAAGCTAGGGCGACAGCCACAGCATACGGAATGACACTTATTAATGGTGTTGAAATCAGCTGTGAGCATACGCTAAGTGGCGGCTATGGAAAAAATAAATCGACCAACAAAATCATTCACATCGTCGGACTTGATTTTACCGATTTAGATAAAATGCACGCAACGCTGCAGCAGTTGCAAGACAGCCGCGCTACTCGCGGTCAGCGAATTACCAAAAAGCTAAGCGAGCTATTGGATATTGACTATGACGAGCTATGGCAAGCCATACTTGATAAAGCAGGTGGCAATCCACAAGCGGTTGGACGGGCGCATATTGGTCAGGTGTTGTTTGAGCGCGGTGATGTCAAAACCGTGCAAAAAGCCTTTGATAAATATCTGGCTGACAATAAACCCGCTTATGTGGCGATCGATGCTTTGAGTATGGCTGAAGGTATTGAGCTGATACATGCGTGCGGCGGTAAGGCTGTGCTCGCGCATCCAACGCGTTATCAGCTTTCAGCGACGCGTGTACGTAAGCTCATCGCTGAGTTTGCAGAGCTGGGCGGTGATGCTTGTGAGTTGCCAGCGACCAGTGAGCCGATGAGCACCCGCCGGATGGTCGATCGTAGTATCGCTGAACATAGACTTGCTACCTCAATTGGTAGTGACTTTCATGGTAGCAATATGCCATGGCGCCGTATTGGAGATGTGCCAGACTTATCAACTGAACAACAGGGCGTTTGGCAACTTTTTCAAAATACCAGACATTGATTATTGAGCAATTATTAACCATATGTCATATATAGAGACCATTGATAACAATCATATTGCCAAATGATTTGAAAGTTGCCAAAATCAATAATAAACATACTAGAATTATACAGGTAAGAATTACGTTCACGAAAACGAGTATAGTGCTGCGTCAATTGACGGCTTATTTAAAATTACACTGCATATCAACCATTTAAGGTCTAATCTAATAAGTATTGTCATCTACCATATCCTAAGTTCAGTACCAATGTAGTAGTAATCAAGGCATAAGGCCTTTATTGCTTTAAACTCATCTATCAGTCTGTTAGCACCTATCACAAACCATGTTGTTTGGATTGGTCTTGGTGACAGAATGAATAAATATGCACGTGGTAACGCGTATATGGTTACATCGATATACCGAGCAGGCTACAAAAAACTTTCTCAAATGATTTTTGAGTGGCAAGCTGCGGATAGAGCGTCATTGTTAGCCATATTCATTGTGATGGAAATCATCATGCATTGGCTATGGTTTCTATTTGTCTGGTTACGACAAGATGCGTTAGATAGTTATGTGGATATGGCTCTCTTATATCCAATATGGATTATCATAACGCTCATAGGGATATTCTTTTGGTGGATGGTAGGTCACTTATCTCGTATCAGAGACGATTATAAGCGTCTGCATAATTGGCAAATCGTACTCATCTGTGTGTATGGTTTATATATTGCAGTCATCGTTTTGGTCATGGGTCATAGCAGCTTGGTTTCAGGAGTATCGCTCGTCGGCGGTACGATGCTTGCGATGATGCTAGTACGCCGTCGTTACATTTGGTATGCGTTCTTGTTTCAAGTTTATTTGATTGTATTGATGGCAATTTTGCCTTATTTGGGGGTCACTTTACCCAGCATGCGTCAATTAAATATTACCTCGTTACCGCTTGGTACCTATAATTATCAGACCTATAGTGAGATGACGAGTATCGAAAACGCGATAGAAGCCACTATTTTTCAAGATGGTACGCTTAGCTGGGATAGTATAAACGAGATTCGGCGCTCTTCAGTATTCTTCTGGCGTGCAACGCATATGTATTTGGCATTGCCCAAAGCCATTTTTATGGTATATATTTTTAGTACGCTGTTGTTGATTTTGGATAATAGCAAAAAACAAATCGTACAACATGCCAATCATGATGAGCTGACAGGTCTAAAAAATCGCCGCTATGGCCTAACTAAAATGCGCCAAACGCTAGCCAAACTCACCAAAAATCAAGATTATACCGTAATCTTACTCGATTTAGATCTGTTTAAAGACATTAACGATAATTATGGTCATGATGTCGGCGATCATGTATTAAAAGAAGTTGCAAATACCTTAACAGATAAGCTCACTGAGACAGATATTGTCAGCCGTTACGGTGGTGAAGAGTTTTTAATCGTCTTACCTGATATGACCCATGATCTGGCGATGGCTATTGCAGAACAGCTGCGTTGCGATATTGCGGCTCATGTGTTTCAAATAGATCATAGCTTAAGCTTTAGTGTAACGGCGAGTCTAGGGCTTTATACACTGACTCATACGGAGCGAGCATGTATCAAACAAAGATATACGGCTATAAAATTGAAAGAGACGATGACCACGTCATCATTAACGAAGTTGCCAGCGATTAAGTCACGTAAGAGCAATCGCGCATCTATAACAGCATCAGAGCTGCGACGCGCCCAGTTGCCTAGTGATATTTGTCAGCGTTTAATCAGAATCGCAGACAAAGCATTGTATGAAGCCAAAGATCGCGGTCGTAATCAAGTCGTCAGTGCCAACGATATGATAGTAGCAAAAGACAATATTAAGCCACTATATAGTAGCCGAAAAAACAGTAGCCAAAAAACAGGTACTTGATTGGTTATGATCAGTATGGCTCAAAAAAAGCAGCTAATCTTTATACACTCGGCGATGAGATGTTTAGCTGTTGTACCAAGCTTGCCAATACACTGGTCGCAAAGCTGCCAGTCGTCAAAGTAAAGTTTAATACCAGCATTTGCTTATCACTGTTTTGTTCCTCCCGCCACTCCCAGCTTAGCGCCTCAATTGGTAATCGCAGCGCGCGTCTCTGGGCTTTGACATCGCGCTGCTCTAAGCCTGCTGCTAGCTGCGTCAGCAGTGGATTATTTTGTATCACATCATTTTCAAGCTGAGCTGCTGTGCCGCTGACTTTGTCGTTACCCACGCCCCAAAGCACACCAGTTGGATGAATATCACCACTGGCAACACGCGCACACAGCGACTCGTCTATCTCTTCACTGGCAAATATCGAACCTGAACCATCTAAATTAAACACTTCACCGGCAAGTCCGGTATTCCAGTTGCCTGCGCGGACTCTGGCTGCCAATATCTCATTAAATAGTAAGCTGCGCGCGGCAGATAGCTCCATCGCGTTTTGCTCGCGTGGTACGCGTTTACGTTTGCTCTTTTTTGTCTGAGGTTTAAAGGCAGGTGCTGGACGGGCAAACAGTCTCAAAGCCTCTGTGATATTGTTACCATGCCATCCAAAGCGCTGCGGGCCAAAGTAATTGGGCACACCGCTTGCGCTGATATTTTGCAAATGCTGATCTACTGATGCCTTATCGCTACCTTCTAATTTAATATTACGTAAGGTGATAATAAACTGATTGGCCCTATGCGTGCCGCGTCCTAATTTTTTATTATGCCAATGCTGGGCAATGATGGTGACCGACTCACGCTCACCGATATCTACTGGCGCAAACTCAGTCGCAGGCAACTGCTTTTTGGGTATTCGCAGGCTAAACCACTGCGTCGTCAGTGCGTGACGGTCTTTGAGGCCCGAATAACCGACATCACGCAACGGAATCTCTGCCCATTCTGATAGCAATTTTGCCAAATACGCCGTATTTATCCCTGATTTTTCAATATGTAGCCATAGATGCTCGCCTTCGCCAGTGAAGTCGAGTGGCAAGAGTTCGTTGACAACAAAATCTGTGTTATGGGACTTGTAAGTCGCTTGTTTGATAGGCGGCGGTACTGGCTGCGGGAGCTGTGCGGTATCTGTCGCGGCTTTGATATCGATGTGTGCAGTATCATCATTTGTAATAGCCAGCTCGTTATTAGCTGGCTGATGGTTTAAAGCAGGCTGAGAAATAGATTTATCTGTTATTTCGTTCCAGTTATCTTGAGAAGTCATAAAGTCGTCTTGTATTTTGATTATGAGTTTTAGCTTGAAAGGGTAGAGCTATTCGTCAAAGGCCAGTAAGTATTAGAGAATTACGTTTTGCAACGCAGCGAACATACAAATAAACAGCGTACGCTAAGTGTTATTGTTACTATCAATATAACTGTTTTTTTATATGTATGGTTGATAATATGTATGGTTGATACTAAATAAAATGGATAGATGACATTATGATACGTGACTGGTACAAATTTTCTCGCTTAGCGTAGATAGCAGACAGAGGCTTCATAAAATTCATCTCAGTAATGCATGGTAGTTCGCAGTACCCTTGCGTTTTAGTATAGCGACTATCTCCACACGTTTTATTTAGGAAGCAATGATAACTGTTAAGGATAACCTATGAGCCAAGTGAATAGTAACCAAGACGATAATAAAATCGCTGCCAAAAATCTAGTAACCATCAAAAAATCTGATATCCCAAATGGCGGTATGAAATCCTACAAACAAGATGACGATAGTATCATTTTAATTACCCGCGATGAGGATGAGTTTTTTGCTTTCGATGGCAGATGTCCTCACGTTGGTGCAGATTTAGGTGATGGCATGCGCTGTGGTAATCGAGTGGTCTGCCCGTGGCATCATGGCACTTTTGATAGCCGTGATGGGAGGCTGTTAGAGCCAGTTGCTATGCGTGGGCTGACCCAATACGAGCTGACAGATGAAGGCGATAGCTTAACTGTCAATACATCAGCGAAGATAGATAAACGAGTAGATAACGATAAGCTGACTGATACACATACTATTATCGTGGGCGGCGGCGGTGCGGGTTTTATGACTGCTCATCAGCTACGCCATACCGGTTATGGTGGCAACATTACCATTGTTAGCGCTGACGATAATGCACCTTATAATCGACCATTATTATCTAAAGCATTTATGGCCGGGCAGATAGACGAAGATAAACTGTTTTTTGGTGGTCCGAATTGGGCTGATAGAAATAATATTGATCTACGCTTAAACCAAACGGTTAGTGACATTCAACCTAATGAGCGAACGATCGTTATTGAAAATGAAAGTGGTGAGAACGAAAAACAAACCGCAGACTTTTTAGTCGTAGCGACAGGGGCACAGCCAAAAGTACCAGCATTTAAAGGCGCTGATGCCAAAGGCGTTTATACCCTGCGCGACTTAGATGATGCCAAAGCCATTAAAGCGGCCAGTAGCGGTAAACATGTCGTCATCGTCGGTACGGGCTTTATCGGTATGGAAGTGGCGTCATCACTTATGCAAGCAGGAAATATCGCCTCTATCACCATTATCGGGCGTAGCGCTCGGGTTATGAGTAATATCGTATCAGAGAGCATCAGTAATGCTTTGATTGATTTGCATAAAGAAAAAGGCGTCACCTTTGCCTTTGGTGCGGGCGTCGATGCGATCAATAGTGATAATGGTGAAGTGAGTGGGGTAAAACTGTCTGATGGCAGTACGATTGCAGTAGATGTGGTTATATTAGGTACAGGCGTAGCACCACGTACCGAGATTTTAAATGAGGTGAACGATCCTGACGGCGTGCAAGTGGACGATCACTTGCAGCTGCGTGATGGGGTGTATGCACTTGGCGATATTGCCAAAGCTCCCAATCAGATGGGGCGCATGCGTATAGAGCATTGGCGGGTAGCGTTGCAGCATGGTATCGTAGCGGCAGCGGCTATCTTGAATGAAGATAATGTCAATGCTTTAGAAGAGCGTATTCCGTTCTTTTGGTCGGCGCAGTACGGTAATAGCCTGCGCTATAGTGGTCATGCAGCGACTCCTGATAACGGTATTGTGTTTGGCACACCAAGCAAGTTTGACTGTATCGAATACTACTTTGATGATGAGGAGGATAACTCCCGTGCAAGCGCTGCCATCTCACTGGGGCGGGACAAAGAGTTGGTCGCTTTTAGTGAGCTGCTGCGTCGTGGTCATGCACCAACGCGAGCGCAAATTAATGCAGGATACGATATTATCGAACAAGCGCAGGCGTTATCGCGCTAGCATTTACAGGCGGATAAGGTTTACTATTAAAGCTGGCTTGATTATCCAAGTCAGCTTTTTATATCGTAATAGTAAAGGGATATCACAGAGTATGAATAAAGAGATTATAAATAAAAACCATATAAGTAAGGACGCTGTGTTTTTACGGCAAGCCAAAGCGGATGATATTGGCGCACTTGAACAGCTATTAAATCGCTGTTATAGAGAAACCGCAGGCTGGACCAATGAAGCGGATTTAGTTGGCGGCATTCGCATCACTCAAGCTGAGCTGGCAAGTATCATCGATAATCCAAAACACTATCTGTTTGTTTATCCAAAAACCACAACAGGGACGTGCGATGGCGATGAAACTGGTGAGCTGCTTGGCTGTATCGCCGTCGATATAAAAGCCGATGCCGACTCGAATAAAGACGATCAAAATTCGAGCGCTGATAAGGATAAAGCGTATATCGGTATGTTTGCGGTACATCCAGACTTGCAAGGAGCGGGCGTAGGCAATGTGATACTACAAGCCGCCGAGACGTTTGCAGAGCGGCATTTACAAGGTAACAATCGACCAAGTCGTCTGACCATGTCTATCTTAAGTCATCGTCCTGAGCTCTTGGCTTATTATCAGCGCCGTGGTTATCAGTTGAATGGTAATAAGATGCCGTTTCCAGATGACGGCAATAATGGGGAGCCAAAGCGTCAGGATTTAGCGTTATTGGAGCTTGAGAAAATCGTTAGCACATAAAGGTTAACTCTACCTATATCAAACTTAAGCTAACCCCAAAAATGCCCAAAAGTCATAAACAGCCCGACGCTTAGTAGAATAAATGCCACAATAATTAAACGCTTAAACCAGTTGAAAGCAGGCAAACGCGTGGCAGGGTCATCCGACATAAGGTATGCAAACAAGCACAGCAAGCTTGCTGCCAATGTCATAATCCAAGGCCTATGGGTAAAATATAGAGGTATACCTGCCACGTCACCATTATAAAACCATCTCGTAACTATCTATGATATTGGCATCATAGCAGTAACGTGTTTGGGCTGTCTGTATATGGTTTTACACTAAGCCAAAAATAGACAATAAAAAAGGCCATTTCGTTAAAAATAGCCTTTCTTCTAACTCAGTCTGTCTAACGCATCGTCACAAATTCTTCCGAACCCGTAGGGTGAATGGCAACCGTATTATCAAAGTCGGCCTTGGTCGCGCCCATCTTTATCGCCACCGCAAAACCCTGAATCATCTCATCGACACCAAAGCCAATACCATGTAAACCGATGACCTTTTCGTCATCCCCCAAACATACCAGCTTCATCACACACTTTTGACGATGCTGAGTTACTGCGCTGTACATAGAAGTAAATGTTGAGGTATAGCATTTGATGTTGTCTTTACCAAAATGATTGACCGCATCAATCTCAGACAAGCCAATCGTGCCAATAGGCGGATGGGTAAAGATAACCGTCGGTATCAAGTCATAAACCAAATGCTCATCGGTTTTATCATTAAACAAGCGCTCAGACAACCTACGACCTGCCGCGATAGCAACAGGGGTCAAATCAATGCTGTTTTCGATAATATCACCGACCGCATAAATGCCCTCAACGTTGGTATTTTGGAATTTATCGACCTTGATTTTACCGTTATCAGTTGTCTCTACACCTGTCACTTCTAAGTTAATATTGTCGGTAGAAGGTGCACGGCCAATCGCCCAAATTAAGCAATCTACGGTATCAAGAGCACCATCTTTGGTAAATAACTCTAAACAGCCATCTTCTTTTTTATTGACTTCCGTTAGTGTGGTATCGGTGTGCAGTTGAATACCATCCTGCTCCATTTCTATTAGTAAAGTCTCCACGATAGTATGGTCAAATGAGCGCAGCGGTGAGTGTTGACGGACGTAAAGATGCACTTCAGCACCCAGGCTGTTGAGCACGCCCGCGATCTCGACAGCGATATATCCTGCGCCGACAATAGCCACACGTTTTGGTAGATGATTCAATCTAAAAAAACCATCAGAATCAATGCCGTGTTCTGTGCCTTTGATATTTGGGCGAATAGGGTGTCCGCCTGTGGCGATCAAGATATGGTCAGCAGTAATGCGTTCACCATTAACTTCGACCGTATTGGTATCGACAAACTTGGCAAAGCCTTTTATCACTTCCACGCCATTTTTCGCCAAGTTATTATCATAAGCGCGGTGAATGTTTTGGATATATTGCTGACGGCTATTGACTAGCTTTTGAAAATCAAAGCCCTTTAACTCGACATCAAAGCCATAATCTGGTGCATACTTTTCGATGGCTTCGGCTACTTGCGCGCCGTACCACATGACCTTTTTGGGCACACAGCCCCAATTGACGCAAGTACCGCCTAACTGCTCCGCTTCGATAATGGCGCATTTTTTGCCATAGCTTGCCGCGCGATTGATGGAGGCAATGCCGCCGCTACCGCCACCAATGGCGATATAGTCATAATGTTTTGTCATGGTTGAGTCTCTTTAGTCAATGCTTGTGATGAATAATATGAATGCGATTGTTGTTTAGTTTTATTGTGAACTTTACTGTAATGGGTATGAGAGTATATCTTACAAGTTTTTTCATGCTTAAGGCGTGCCAAGTAGTATTAATAATCCAATCTCAATTATTTATTTTTCTTGGCGTAGGCTGGGTTTTTAGCCCAGCATTTTACCTAAGTTGGGAGCCAAGGATCAATTTATAAAAGTCTTTAAGTAAAATAGCCGCCATTTAAACCCACTTAAACAATGGCGCGCCGTCTATAAAATAATAGCCCGGGAATGGATAAGCCCAGTACCAATCCTGAGGTCACAAATAAGGCTTCAAACAAATACACCATCATTTGGCTAAATAACTCGTCTGAAAAACCAAAATAGCCAATCTGTACCATGCTGACCATCGCCTTATAAGCGGCGATACCTGGCATCATACAGATGACGCTTGGTGAGATTAATGCTTTGGGCGGTAGGGTATATTTTTTTAGAAAAGTAGACGCCCAAAAAGCTGGCAAGCATCGCCCCAAAAAAGCTGGCTACCACCAGATGGATATGTTGATAGACCAGCGCTGTTTTTAGCCCAAAGCCAAATGCAGTCATCAGCAAACAGGGCAAAATATAGCGTTTGGGTACGCTAAACATCAGCGTCCAACCAAGGGTAATAATACATGACAGCACCACGGTTTCGATGAACCACATATCAAAATCCCCAGTGTTGTATTTGCAGTAAGATCAGCGCCATCACGATGCCAACGCACGCTGACAAAGTCAACATATAGGTAAAAACGGCACGTCCAACGCCGATATTGACATAGCCCTTTAGAATGTCTGAGAAAGAGTTAATCAAAGGAAAGCTTGGCACCAGTAATAGCACGCTCGAGGCAACCGCAATATCAGCATTATTACCAATATCAAAATAGTAAGTCGTCGCCCCAATTAAAGAGGCGATAAAAGCCGTCACGATGACCGTGATAAAGGGATTGAAATGGTGCTTAGCCAAATATATGCGGGTAAACATCGCTACCATGCCTGCGATAAAGGTTACGGCGGTAATCGATAAGCTACCGCCGTTAAGATTCGCAAACGCAGCACAAGATGCACCAACGAATATGCCTACCAGCCACGTTGGGTATACTGCTTTATCTAACTCATCAAAGGCACGGGTGGTGCGGTCAGTCAGCTCAGACTGTAGCTTGTCATTACGCTTCGCAGCTTCGGTTTTATTAACGATTTGCTGGATTTGTACCAATAAATTGACATTAATGCTTTGATTGATGGTGTCTCTGGTAGTGGTGATACAGCGCTCATTACAGATGGTCGTCAAGGTAATGGCATTAAAATTAAGCGAACATTCGACGCTACTCATGCCCAAAGCAAATCCCAAACGTTTAGACAAGTCCACCACCACAGCAGACTCAGCGCCATACTGCATAAGAAGTAATCCGCAGCGCACGCATAGTCGAGTGATGCGCTGCTGCTGTACGTAGCTGATAGAGGTCATGGGCGAGATACGTATGTTGGTTGGTATTGGTACGCTATTATAAAGGGTCTAGATGCTGACGCGCAGGCATTATCGGACATTATATTTGATGCTACTATAAAGTATAAACTTTTTTGGTAAGGAGCATAAAATGCATATCGCTATCTTAACCCTAACTTTTGCGCTACCGGGCTGTAGCTCACTAAAAGAAAAGCGTCAACGGATGGGCGGATTGCATGCGCGCTTTGGCAATACGCCAAGCATCGCTGTCTGTGAAAGCGGTGAGCGTGATCGGCATGATGCCAGCGAGTGGACGTTTGTGATAGTGGGGCTGTCTAAGCGTGAGGTCGAGTCGCAATGCAGTCAAATCGAAGAGAAGATAGAGCGGACAGTAGATGCGCGGGTGATGAATGTTGAGCGGGAGTTTATTTAGGTGAGTTGGTTTTATATTTTAACTCTAAAAAATATCTAACTTGTAGGTTGGGTGGAGCTTGCGACACCCAACATTTACTTTAAAAAAGAATATCCTCACCCGCCCCAATTGATAGGAAGCAAGCCATCTGCCACAAATCGATGAAATGAAGAATATTGCCAGTCTTTAACCTGTTTAACATACCCATGTTTAATAGGGTTCATATGAATATAGTCAATATGTGCTCGATAGTCTGATTCATCGCGAATGCAATGCTCCCAAAATCGACGTTGCCAAATACCACGCTCGCTTTTTTTAAGTCTACTACTCGAAATAGATTCTGTTTTGGCAATATTATAAGAAAAGTAATATTTAATGAGTTTTATTCGTTTAGAGAAGTCTGCATCATTATTTGGCATAGTACATAACATATGCAAATGGTCTGGCAAGATAACAATGGCATCAATGTAGAAGGGGTGTTTTTGTTTAACGAGTTTGAAGGAGTGTCTAAGTGTTGCAATTTCTTTGACTAGCAAATCGCTAGACCTATCAGCTAGGTTGATAGTGAAAAAGTAGGTTGCTCCTTTTTGATAGTGCCTTCGATATTGCATGCCATTCTAAAAATGATAATTGATAGCTGATAGTACTTAATTTTGTTGGGTGTCGCAAGCTCCACTCAACCTACGATGGATTCAATGTTAACTATGAACAATGCAAGGTAGGTTGGTGTCGAGGAACGAGACCCAAGGTAGGTTGGTGTCGAGGAACGAGACCCAACATAGATAATTTTGTATAATATGAATCGTTGGGTTTCCTTCGTCAACCCAACCTACGAGCTAATACCTTTAGCGTTGAAGAAGTTTGTATCATTTAGAAAAATAAAGGTAATTGGTAGGATTATCTACAAACTTCTACTATAAAAAAGGCCACTCCCTAAAGAGTGGCCTTTTATCAATCATTCACTAACCTGTCTTAGCTGACTTCTTTTAACCCCTGCTTAAGCATCGGCTTTAAGAACTCACCCGTATACGAGCCTTTCACTTCTGCCACTTCCTCTGGCGTTCCTTCCGCAATAATCAGTCCGCCACCTTTACCGCCTTCAGGACCAAGATCAATGACCCAATCGGCCGTTTTGATAACGTCAAGATTGTGCTCGATGACCACGATGGTATTACCTTTATCACGTAGGGCATGTAAGATATTGAGCAGCTTATCAATATCATGGAAATGCAAACCAGTAGTCGGCTCATCCAAGATATACAGCGTTTGCCCCGTATCGCGTTTAGCAAGCTCACGTGCCAGTTTGACCCGCTGTGCTTCACCGCCAGACAGCGTCGGCGCAGACTGACCCAAGCGAATATAGCCAAGACCGACATCCATGAGCGCTTGTAGACGGCGATAAATCGCTGGGATCGCTGAGAAGAACTCAGTGGCATCTTCAACGGTCATATCGAGCACTTCAGCGATGCTCTTGCCTTTATAGTGAATCTCTAAAGTTTCGCGATTATAGCGTTTGCCTTCGCAGGTATCACACGGCACATACATATCAGGCAAAAAGTGCATCTCAACTTTGATGAGACCATCGCCTTGACACATCTCACAGCGACCGCCTTTTACGTTGAAGCTAAAGCGACCTGGTTTATAACCACGTGCGCGGGCTTCTTGCGTTTGGGCGAACATTTCACGTACAGGGGTAAATACTCCTGTATAGGTCGCAGGGTTTGAGCGCGGCGTACGACCGATTGGGCTTTGGTCGATATCGACCATTTTGTCCAAATGCTCAAGGCCACTGATGCTGTCATGTTTATCCGCGATAAGGGTAGACGCATTGTTCAACTGAGTCGCTGCAATCGGCATCAAGGTACGGTTGATCAAGGTTGATTTACCCGAGCCTGATACGCCAGTGATACAGGTCATCACACCAACTGGCAAGCTCAGATCGACATCTTTTAGATTATTACCAGACGCGCCTTTTAGCTCAATCGTCATCGGTACTTTTTTGGGTTTGGCTTTACCTTTAGCTTCAACTTCTACTGTTTTAGCCTTATGACGAATGGTAGGAATTTCAATTTTTTTCTCACCAGACATGTATTGTCCGGTCAGCGAGTCTGGGGTCGCCATGATCTCATCGATCGTACCTTGCGCGATGATGTGACCGCCGTGCACGCCGGCACCGACACCGATATCGATGACGTGATCGGCTTGACGTATGGCGTCTTCGTCGTGCTCGACGACAAGGACGGTATTACCCAAGTCACGCAGCCGCGTTAGGGTTTTAAGCAAGCGATCATTGTCACGCTGATGCAAACCAATAGATGGCTCATCGAGTACATACATCACGCCCATGAGACCCGCTCCGATTTGGCTGGCAAGACGGATACGCTGTGCCTCCCCGCCCGATAACGTCTCGGCAGAGCGAGCAAGGGTCAGATAATCTAGCCCGACACTGACGAGGAAGTTCAAGCGCTCATTAATCTCTTTAAAGATTTTTTCTGCGACTTCGCCTTTATGACCGCCAATCTTTAAGGTTTTATAGTAATCAGCTGCATCGCCAATGGACAGCTTAACGATCTCAGCGATAGTTTGCTCATCGACCCGCACGTTGCGTGAAATTTCATTGAGACGCGCACCATCGCAGACGTTACAGGTAGTATCAGCCAGATACTTTGCCAGCTCATCACGCACAAGGTTACTTTGGGTCTTGGCATAACGACGCTCAAGATAGGGCAGTACGCCTTCAAATGGTACCGTCTTATTGGTCTTACGACCACGCTCATCGGTGAAGTTAAAGGACAGCTTTTCCTTACCAGAGCCGTGCATGATAAGGTCTTGCTGCTTTGATGACAGCGCTTGCCATGGCGTATCCATATCGATGTCAAAGTGCTTGCAGACGGTAGAGAGCAGACCAAAATAGTACGCATGACGTTTGTCCCAACCATTGATTGCGCCTTGGTTGAGCGATTTTTCATGATGGGTAATCAGCTTCTCAGCAGCGAAGTACTGACGTTTACCTAAACCATCGCAGCTTGGGCAAGCGCCGTATGGGTTGTTAAAACTAAACATCCGCGGTTCAAGCTCAGGTACTGCTCGGTCACAGACAGGGCATGAGTGCTTCGACGACATGACTTGATTGGCGTCCCCGCCCTCGGTAGGATTGCCATCCATAAAGTGTAGCGTGACAAGACCTTGACCCAAGCGCAGGGCAGTCTCCAAACTTTCAGCGACACGGTTACCCAAGTCGTCACGGACTTTAAAGCGATCGACGACGACTTCGATGGTGTGTTTTTTCTTTTTATCGAGCGTGGGTAGCTCGTCAGTATCATAGACGTCGCCATCGACACGCACGCGCACAAAGCCTTGTCCAATTAATTGCTCGAGCAAGACTGTATGCTCGCCTTTGCGCTCACGAATCACAGGAGCCAGTATCATAAGCTTGGTATCAGTAGGCAATGCCATGACCTGATCGACCATTTCAGTCACTGATTGGGCAACCATGGGTTCGCCATGCTCAGGGCAATAAGGCGTGCCGATACGGGCATAAAGCAGGCGCAAATAATCGTAAATCTCCGTAATCGTTCCGACGGTTGAGCGCGGATTATGATTGGTTGATTTTTGCTCAATGGCAATGGCAGGAGAGAGTCCTTCGATACTATCGACTTCGGGCTTCTCCATTTGTGATAAAAACTGACGCGCATAGGCGGACAGGCTTTCGACATAACGGCGTTGTCCTTCAGCATATAGGGTGTCAAATGCCAAAGACGACTTACCAGAGCCAGATAAGCCTGTAATTACCACGAACTTATCACGTGGGATGTCCAGATCGATGTTTTTTAGGTTATGAGTGCGGGCGCCGCGTATTGCAATGTGGTCATTTGCCATCGGTTACAGGTTTCCTATTTGCTAAAAACGTTATTAAAACAACTATATGTGTATGGTCATAAAATGTGAAACAAATTAAATGACATAAGGATGCTACT
>NZ_LNUO01000141.1:0-17932 GCF_001462175.1 Psychrobacter sp. ENNN9_III | reverse complement strand
GACGATTAAGCTCGTTCCTGATAACGTCGCAAAGCAGTCGGGTGTCGAAGTCGATCTGCGAGGGGATAGTGTGGGTGAAGCCTTGGCAACTCGCGTTATTTATTTGACCAATACACAAGCAGCAGAAGTACTGGGCGTTATTCGGCCGCTAATGCCGCAATCTGCCCATGCTGCTGCTGTGCCTGGAGTCAATGCGCTGGTATTGTCAGATCGCGCTGACAGCTTAAATCAATTAACTACCCTAATTCGCGATTTGGATAACAATGTAAATGATAGTTTGCAAGTCATACCACTGCGCCATGTAGACGCTGAGCGTATGATGGATCTTATCAGTGCTTTAGTTTTAAATACAGGAGGTCAGGCACAAGGAGGCGGCAATCAGCTCAAAGTGATCGCTGATACTTCTAGTGATAGACTGCTGGTTAAGGGCAGTCCTGAAATGATTGCTAAAGTGCAAGAAATGGTCAATCAGCTTGATACAACGCCTTCGCGTCGCTTAAGCGGCTTGCGAGTCTTTCGCTTAAAATATGCAAGTGCTGGTCATATCGCCGAGATGTTACGCGGCTTACTTGCCAACCAGTCTATTAATAGTACGGGAGCGACATCGACTTTAGAGTCAGCTTCACTAAATAGTGCCAGCAGTACAGGTAGTGCATTGGGGAGTAATACCAACGATACACTCAATAATAATGGCTCCACTGGCAGTAATAACTTGACCTCAGATTCTGCGAGCAGCTCAGGCGGGGCAGGCGCGAGCAACGGTGGTCGGCAATTTAGCATTATCGCTGATGAAACGCAAAACTCAGTTATTGTCAATGCAGATCCCGAGCTTATGTTTGAGATTGAATCAGCTGTTAATCAGTTGGATAATCGCCGTGCGCAAGTACTTATTCAAGCTGCTATCGTTGAGGTCTCAGGCGATGATGCCGCCCAACTCGGTGTACAATGGGCACTTGGCAATGCAAACAGTGGCTATGGAGTAGTGAATTTCAATAACGTTGGTGCCAGCGCTGCATCATTAGCAGGCGCAGTATTGTCTGGAGGCGCATCAGGCATTAGCTCTGCGGCAGGCTCTATTGCCGGCGCGTTACTTGGTATTGGGGATAGTAGTACAGACAGTAATGGTAATACACAGTTTTATGGCGCTATCTTGCAAGCGTTAGATTCCTCTACTAGCGCGAACTTGTTATCTATGCCCTCTATTTTGACTTTGGACAATGAGAAGGCCAGCATTTTGGTGGGCCAAAACGTACCATTTGTAACGGGATCTTATACCACTAGTGGCAACTCATCTGAAAATCCATTCCAAACTATTGATCGTCAAGACATCGGTATCAATCTCAATGTTATTCCACACATTGGTGACAACGGCACGGTACGTTTGGAGGTCTCGCAAGAGGTCTCCTCGGTCGTACCTAGTAGTGTTGGTAACGCTAGTGGATTGATTACCAATAAAAGCTTAATCAATACTACTATTCTAGCGGATGATCAACAGACCATCGCGCTTGGTGGTTTGATGCGTGACAACACGACCAGCAATCAACAAAAAGTCCCGGGTCTAGGTAATGTACCTATTATCGGACGATTATTTCGCTCTGATAGTGATAGCACTCAAAAGAGTAACTTAATTATATTTTTACAACCGACTATTTTGCGTGATGGCGGAGCGGTCGCTAGTGTCACTGAGCGTAAATACAATCAAATGCGCGTACTACAGTTGGTCATCGATAAGAATGGAACGATCAAACAGCTACCTCTTAGCGGTACTGAGGGCTGGGATGGTAAGGTTGATGCTGATTATGAGTTGATGCCATTGAACCCGCTTGTACCTAAGCGCGATCAAAAGTCAAAACCGACAGCGCAAGGGTTTACTAAGGTAGATGACACAAATGCAGGCATTACGACATATCCGTTAAAGCGTTAAAATATAGCCGTTTAAGCTCGTTTTTCGGCTTTTTTAAACTATGATGGGGAATCATAACAAAGGCGGGAGCAAAGACGATGAATAAACAAAAATGGCTAACATTAAGTATTGTTGGCATGGCCCTATTGCTGCTACCAAGACGTAGCAGCTGGCAGCAAAATTCACACACTAAAAACTTATCAGAAAAAGGCACTTCAAAAAAAGACAACTCGAAAACTACCAGTCCTCAGCAGACAGACCTGCAACATCAAAATTGTGACAAGAATAAATAAACTGTTAAGAAACAGCTTTTATACTGGCGCACTAAACTCCATACAGTAGAATCAATACAAAAAAATCTTAGCTACTTAATAACTCGGTATCAATACATAGATACAGAGTTGCTAAACATTTAAAAATTAAAATACTCTATCCTCATAATCATCTAACTGCTTATTTAGCACTTACTAACCGACTATTAAAATCAACGATAAAGGCGGATTATGATTCATACAGATTCTCATTCAGCGCTAAACCATACCCCACTACCTGCCATTTATCCCCTGATTGATACACATACTCATTTTGATGCGCCAGTCTTTGATAACGATAGACAATCACAGGCGCAGCAGGCTTATGCGCAGGGTGTTCGGCATTTGGTATTGGTTGGTTATTTACAGCGATATTTTTCTAGGCTCTATGAGACGCAGCAGGCAATCGAGCAGATGCATCTATCTAAGGATAAGGATAGAACTGATCGTAGAGATGTGTATCCTGTAGCCCACATTGCGCTTGGTTTACATCCTTTTTATATTGAACACCATACCGACGCGCATCTATCTAGTATGGCGCAAATGGTACAAGAGCAGCGCCCACTGGCAATTGGTGAGATAGGGTTGGATACTTATACTGATGCTATGAAGCAACCTGAGGTTTTTGCTAAACAAGAGCGTTTTTTTAAAGCGCAACTGGACATTGCTGTGCGACATAAGCTTCCTGTCATGCTGCACATTCGTAAGGCTCATGCAGAGGCATTGGCGTTATTAAAGGCACATAGCTATGATGCGCATAAACTTGGTGGTATTGCCCATAGCTTTAGTGGCGGCGAGCAAGAAGCCAAAGCCTTTGTCAAACTAGGCTTTAAGCTTGGTGTGACCGGACAAATCACCAATCATAACGCTAAAAAGCTACGCCGTGCTATCAAAGCTGCCGTTGACAGTTACGGCATAGAGTGTTTGGTCTTAGAGACTGATTGTCCTGATATGATGCCTATTATGTGCAAAAAAGCAGTAGACAATCAATCAACCAGCCAATTAGATAGTCAATCAGCCAATCAATCAGCAACGGGACAAAGTCCAGATAACGAATGGCAAAGTACAGATGGACACAATCGTAATGTACCTGCCAATCTACCTTGGGTGTTAAAAGGACTTAGTGAGTTGCTTGAAGTGGAGCCAAAAGTGCTCGCACCTCAACTGTGGCAAAATAGTTGCAATGCCTTGCAAACTTCTTGGCTTTGCCCTACATAAAGCATTAGTAATTATAAAACATCAGATTTTTAGTAATTATAAAACATCAGCATTTTTAAAAGACTATTAACCCTAGTGTTATCAATTATAAGAGCTTGTTAGTCATTATGAATCAACAATCACAATCTACAAAAACTAAGCTTCAGTCGGTTATTATTGAGTCAACTTTAGAACATGGCACATTAAATGCAACAACTCATACAGTAAGCGATACCGCCGATGCGAATTCACAATACGAGCGGCGCTTTCAAGGAACGCAGACATTATACGGTATGGCAGCATTTGATGTCTTTGCTGCAGCGCATGTTTACGTTATTGGGGTAGGTGGCGTAGGCTCTTGGGCTGCTGAAGCATTAGCACGTACTGCAGTAGGCAATATTACGCTAATCGACTTAGATGTATTGGTAGCCTCCAATGTCAATCGGCAGCTACCTGCGCTTGATAGTACGTTTGGGCAGAGCAAGATAGCAGCGCTAGGCGCGCGTTTGCAAGAGATTAACCCAAAACTTAATCTGCACTTGGTAGATGACTTTTTGACTGCTGAGAATGTCGCTACACTACTACCCAGTCGTAGTGAGGCAAAAGCTGCCGCAGCTGAGCGAAAGCCGATTGTTATTTTAGACTGTGTGGATGATATGAGTGCCAAACTCGCTATTGCATTACATTGCCGTTTTAACAAGCTAAAGCTCGTTTGTGCTGGTGGAGCAGGAGGGAAGATAGATCCTTCTCAGATTGCAGTCAGCGATTTAAAGGACAGCTATCAAGATCCGTTACTAGCACGTTTGCGTAACAAACTGCGCCATGAAAAAGGCATCAATAGTGCCCTAAAAGATAAATTCGGTATCAGATGTGTGTATTCAACTGAGCCGCCGCGTATAGACAAAAGCTGTCAGGCAGGAGGGTTACAATGCGGGGGTTATGGCTCTGCAGTTGCGGTAACCTCTGTAGTGGCAATGATTATGGTCAGCGAGGCGTTACAAATGCTGAGTAAGCAAGCTGGCGTCTGACCCATTACTTCCTATTAAATTGGAGACAGTTTTGTCGATTCATACTTATCCGCTAGCGCTAGATGAGCATTTACGTATCGCTAAGCTACATGAATACGACGTGCTTAATACTTGTAATGAGCCTGCATTTTCACGTTTGACTGAGCTTGTAAAATTGTTCTTTGATGTGCCCATGGTGGCTATTACGTTTATGGATGAACATGTACAGTATCTAAAATCCCCGCATGGATTTGGTGATCTGTGTACCACTAAGCGTGGCGTGGCGATTTGTAATTACACGGTATTATCTAATAGCGTCTTCACTATACCAGATCTATCTCTTGATGAGCGTTTCGTCGATAATCCATTAGTGACAGAGGATCCTCATCTACGCTTTTATGCAGGGGCACCGATTACCCTAAAGGAAGATAATAAGACCTATCATTTAGGCTCACTTTGTTTGTTCGATACCAAGCCTGATCATACATTTGACGATGATAAGGCTAGACTGCTCATACAGTTCGCTGAGATGGCAGCAGATGCGTTGCAGTTGCAAAAGAATCAACGCCGAGCCAAACATGCCAATCAGATGAAATCTGAGTTTTTGGCAAATATGAGCCATGAGATACGCACTCCGATGAACGGTATCATTGGTATGGTTGAGATGCTCGACGATACTGACTTGAATGTCGAGCAAAGAGTTTATGTAGACAATATAAAAATATCGACAGAGCATTTGCTTGCAATTATCAATGGCATCCTAGACTTATCTAAAGTTGAGTCGGGCAAGATGACTGTTGATGCCATACCTATGGACTTATCGTTGTTATGTGATGAAGTCGTCAATTTATTTGCAGTCAAAGCTCGTCAGCGTGGACTCACACTGGATTATAATTACAGCGAAAAACTGTCTCCTTATATGCAGGGAGATCCAGTAAGACTAAAACAGATTTTGGCTAATCTAGTCAATAATGCGATTAAGTTCACTCGTGAAGGTGGGCATGTCAGTATTGATGTCGCTCATGCACCGCATTGTAAGGAGAATGAGTGCAAAAGTTTGGGCGTAAAAACTGACGAGATAATCTGTCATGATATGACTGTTTGTATTGATATCAAAGATACAGGTGTTGGCATTAAACCTGAGTCATTAGATGCTATTTTTGACGCTTACAATCAAGCAGACAAATCTACCCACCGCTTATACGGTGGTACGGGACTGGGTCTGTCTGTTTGTAAGTCTTTGGTCAATTTAATGGGCGGTCATATTTGGGCAAACAGTGTAGTGGGTGAGGGGACTACGTTTAAAGTATTGTTGCCTCTAAGAGCTATCAGTCAAGCAAAGTATGATGACTGGCAACGCTCGAACACTATGGAAGTTAAGCCCAGTTCTCAGTATTCTGGTCATATACTGTTGGTCGAAGATGATAATGTTAACGCCATGATTGCCAAAAAAGCATTATGTAATAACGGTCACAAGGTCACCCATGTCACTGATGGACAAAAAGCCATAGATCAGTTCTCAGCACACCCGCAGCGCTTTGATGTGATACTGATGGATCATCACATGCCGATTATGGATGGGATGCAAGCAACGATCAAGCTACATGAGATTTATGACCCAGCATCACTACCACCAATTATTGCACTAACGGCAAATGCTATGGATGGCGAGCGCGAAAAATATCTGAAAGTTGGCATGCAAGACTACTGCACCAAACCTTTTAAAAAAGAACAACTCAATGCGCTGGTACAGTACTGGCTCATGCATCAACAAGCAACAAAGAAAAAGGACGATAGCAGAAACCTGAAGGAGTTATCATGACAGATAGTTGCTGGTATTGGAGACCTAATAGCTAGTAAGTAGCTAATAGCAACAACTAAAAAAGCTCAACCATTGTAACAATGGTTGAGCTTTTTTTATGAGTCTAACGTTATTGGCTAACTCGGGTTTGATAGTCGCCTGTGCGCGTATCAACGCGGACGATTTCACCTTGCTGTACAAACAGAGGTACACGTACGACCGCACCCGTCTCTAAAGTCGCAGGTTTACCGCCGCCACCTGAGGTGTCACCGCGTACACCAGGATCGGTTTCAGTAATTTGCAATTCAACGAAGTTTGGCGGTGTGACTGATAACGGCACACCATTGAACAAGGTAATCACACAAAGCTCGTTGCTGTTGTCTTTAAGCCACTTTGGTGCATCGCCAACGGCTGATTTGTCCGCTTGTAACTGCTCAAAGCTTTCTGGATGCATAAAATGCCAAAACTCACCATCGTTGTATAGATAGTTCATTTCAGTGTCTAATACGTCAGCAGCTTCTAAGCTATCACCTGATTTAAACGTTTGCTCGAGTACTTTACCACTACGAAGGTTGCGCAATCTAACGCGGTTAAAGGCTTGGCCTTTACCAGGTTTGACAAACTCGTTTTCAAGAATGGCACAAGGGTTGCCATCAAGCATGACTTTTAAACCGGCTTTAAATTCATTGGTAGAAAAACTTGCCACAAGAGACTCCTAAGGGTTGTAGTAATTATACTGATAGGTTACTGATTAATTATCAGCGCGTCGCCAAACCTGACATGATGATACTGATGCTCAAATACCCATCATATGAGCCAAAGTCTATGGATGGCAAGGGTAAATAGGTATAAACCATGATGTTTGCTTGGCATGCTTTGATAGTGCGCTGATTTACAGCGTATAATGTCGGTTTTTAGGCACACGCATTAGGTTGTCATGATAAACCATTTAATCACACAAAAAAACTGGCAAACGCAATTATCCGAAGCAATTACATCAGTAGATGAGTTGCTTGAGATACTCAATCTTGAAACATTAAAAAATCAAATTTATATACCAGCACATTTCCCTTTACGTGTCCCGCGTGCCTTTGTCGCTAAAATGACTGTCGGTGACGTGCATGACCCTTTATTAAAACAGGTATTACCAGACACCCAAGAACAAATCGCTGTGACGGGTTATGTCACTGATCCATTAGCCGAGAACGATCAAAACCCAATTAAGGGGCTACTACATAAATACCAATCTAGAGTGCTATTAACCGTCACTGGTGCATGCGCTATCCACTGTCGTTACTGCTTTCGTCAGCACTTTGATTATAATGCCAATATGCCAACTTCCACCGAACATTTAGCGATTGCTTCTTATATTAAGGAGCATCCTGAAGTAAATGAGGTTATCTTGAGTGGCGGTGATCCATTAAGTGTCTCTAATCGGCGTTTGTTTGGCTGGCTTGACACCTTGGAGGCAATATCACAACTGACGACCATTCGCTTGCATACACGCATGCCATTAGTGATTCCTGAACGCCTAGATCATGCTTTGCTAGATCGCTTTAGTCAAAGCCGCTGTAACATCGTTATGGTCGTTCATTGCAATCATGCCAATGAGATTGATACCAATACGGCGCAGTATTTGCAGCGTGCACGGGTCGCAGGCATTATTTTATTAAACCAAGCTGTCTTATTAAAGGGTATTAATGACAGTGTTGAGACCCAAATTGCCCTCAGTCGGCGTTTGTTTGCAGCGGGCGTTTTGCCTTATTACTTACATGTACTTGATAAGGTTTTGGGGGCCGCTCATTTTGATAAAGATGAGCAGTCTGCTATTGATCTATATTGGTCGTTGTTAGCTGGGCTTCCTGGATATCTTGTGCCCAAACTGGTAAAAGAGTTACCAAACCGACCATTTAAGGTGCCAATTAATATTTATAAAGACAGTTGAGGTATGCAGCACAGTAAGTTGTGGTAATATGTTTTGCTGAACATTAGTAACGCTTTATAATGCATCACATATACAAGTAATATAGCGCCTGTTCACTTAAGAATAGATGTTTTATTAAAGAGGGCTTATGATGACGTTGTCAGATTTTCAGGAACATCTATCACGTAAGGCACCATTAAAACAATCCTCGCGTAAATATGTGGATGGTCAAGAACAGCAGCTACGCAAGTGGGCTGCAAGCTTACCAACACAAACTGAGGCTCAGCAAGTAGGACAGATAGAGCAGGTGCTCAATGAGCTTACGACCGCAGACTTAGATGATAAACTGCGTCTTAAGCTTTTAATGATTGTGTCTTGTGCATCCGATCGCTTGATTACCTCTTTGCACAAGCATTATCATTATGAGTTAGGCGCACTTAGCAAGGCGCAGCTAATATATGTGGCTCAAGTCAAATCATTATACTATTCGACCATATTAGCCTACGACAGTATCATACAACGTAAAAGCTTGATTTTAAATGAGCAGAAGACCCCGTCGACAGGCCGAGGTTGGAAGCGTTTTTTGTCGTTAGCTAAAACATCACCGCCTATTTTGGCCGCTGCTATTTATCAGTCACTCGCCGTTTATCAAAAATTATTGAGTGAGCAAAACATATCCTACCAGTCATCACCATCGCATTTATGGGTCGCATTTAATGAGCTATACGACTTAGCTTGCCAAATAAATGTGGCACATACCGACTTAAGCATGCAAGTAGTTGCCAAGCAGGCACGAAGCATTCACGATTTATATGTACAGATTTGCTTATGTAGTTTATTGAATGTCCGTGCTATGCGTCGCTCCAATATGCTATTGCTCCAGCGTTTACTACCATTATGGGCAACTTATGTCTATGCCACTATCGAGCCACAGACTGAGACGCGCATCTTTGTAGATTTACAAAGTGGCAATCCACCTGATTATCTTACTGCCAGCTCCGCCATTAATCCCTATGAAGAGCACCATCGTTGTTTGTTTATCGAAATTGGACCATTGTTAACATACTTACAGCAGCGCAAGCAGGCGTTGGTTGATAGTAATAATGCTGCGATTGAATATCAGCTGGTAAATAAAGTACTGATGGCAATGAATCATCGCTATGTTGAGCGAACAATGGCAATATCAACCAAGTATCATTCAAAACAGCGTGCGACCGTTATTAGTGGTTTTAATAATATTCATTACAAGGTGGCTGGTGCGCAGAGCTTGAGGCATCTGATAGCTGTCAAAGAGTTAGCAGATGAGCAGCTACCACGCTATGATACGCAGCCCAAAAAGGATGGTTTACAGGGTAAGCTTGAGGTAGAAGTGGTTGACAGTACAGATATATCATCACAGCTTAGAGCTTTACATTTGTTATCTTCAGAAGATTTAATAGCATCACTATTAAAGACAGCTGATGAGACGAAAGGACAACGATCAGGTTTGTCCAAAGCTGGCATATCAGATGTCGATACAGACAGTAGTAATACGCTTGATACAGCGCCACCACCACTTAGCCTTATGAGTCTGTTCTTATTAGATTATCCCCATAACGACAGCAAATATAAATGGTCAATGGGTATGGTACGCTGGCTCAATCTTGATAATAAGCCCATTGAGGTTGAATGGCAGGTACTTGGTCATGGATTGACGGCTTGTGCTTTGCGTTTAGACATCAGAGACCATCGTGGACAAAGCTTTATGCCAGCTTTTATGGTGGCGGGTGATAAGGACTTACAAACGGAGTTCACCATTATAGTGCCTTCTTATCATTTTCAATCTAATGACAAAGTCATGCTACGTCTCAACGATAAACAAAAAACACTCTGTTTACAGCAATGTCTAATCAATAGTGAAGAGTTTAGCCAGTATAAAGTGATACAGATTTAATTGAATAAGATTGCTACAATCAGCACTTTTATACAAAATTAAGCATTGCTCAAGTCTACTCGTAATCTAGTATACTGTAACGACGGTTATAAGAATAAAAAGGCCCATTATGCGTACCAAAAATATCCTAAATCTCTTAGTTATAGACGAAGACCAGCTTTATGCTGAGCGTTTAGTCAGCTTATTATCTGCTTACTACGATGAAGTCAATCTTGGGTTTTTGGATGACAGAGAAGAGCTGTTAAAGACACTGCGACATCAATGGGACGTCTTGGTATTTGGGCGCGCCTACGATTTAAGCTTTACTGATGTGGTCGGTATCGTGCAGGAGCAAAATCTTGATCTCCCAATCATTGGTCTGATGAGCGATGAGATGGCTAATACTGGTCGCAACGATGACGGTTTGCCCGCAGTCATCGATGGGGTGATGGTAAAGGCACTACTAGCAGACAAAGAGATACAAGTGGTGATGGCGATCTGCCTACAACATGCCAATCTACGTAGCCTACGACAGCTTAACACCCTACGTCATGTACTCTCTGAGGCCGAGCAGCGCGCTAATATCTTAATTAAAAACTCTAAAAGTGCGGTCGCTTATATCGATCAAGGCATTCATATTTTTGCCAATGAACCCTATTTAAAATTGTTTAATTTTGAATCAATGGACGAGATTATTGGTTTGCCAGTCATTGATTTCATTGCTGGTAAAGATAATGTCAAAGGTTTTAAGGAGTTTTTACGTCAATTTGATAAGGGAAATCGTGATCAAGTTGAATTTAACTTTGACAGTAAACGTATGGACGGTAGTACTTTTGAGGCGAAGCTACAACTTGCAGTCGCTACGCTAGATGGTGAGCCAGTTACTCAGATCATCATTCAGCAAAATAACAATAACAGCGCTGAGATTGCTGAGCGTTTGGCCGCAGCAGAGCGACAGGACAGCTTGACAGGACTATACAACCGTCGCGGCTTTGAAGAGCGTTTTGAAGCTCTACATCAGTCGGTAGTAGAAGGCAAAGCCCATGCAGCACTATTATATATACAGTTGGATAATATTGGTAAAATCAGTAGTAGCTTAGGCTTGCAGGGCGTAGACACTACCATTCAGCAAGTGGCTCGTATGCTTGAGCAGACAGTAGCAGAGGGACACATTAGCCGTTTTAGTGATACGGCATTTACAGTGTTAATCGAAGACTTATCCTCTAAAGCGCTGGTCGATCTTGCTGAAAGTATCCGTCAACATATCAGCGATATGCTCATTGAAGTCGATAAACGCACAACCAGTACGACTGTGAGTATTGGTATCGTCAAAATAGAACCCAATGCTGCTGAACCACAAGTATTGTTTGATCGTGCGGTTGACGCGATAAACCATATCAGAGTTGAAACTGCAAATCACGGTAACGCTTATCACTTGTATGATCCAAGTGAGCATGCAAATAGCGACGATAGCGCTCTGGCCGAATATTTGGTAAGCGCTATCACGCACAATCGCTTTGAGCTGTTTTTTCAGCCAATCTATGATATCAACCAAGATCGTAGTGACTTCTTTGAAGTTTATTTGCGTCTACCGTTAGCCGATGCTGATAATACTGTGCTGACACCTGACAAATTTATGACAGTCGCCAAAACGCACCACTTACGTGAAAAAATAGATCGCTGGATATTAATAAATGCCTGCAAACAGTTAAATGAGGTGCGTAAGACCCATCCTGAAGCTCGTCTATTGATACAGCTCACCAGCGCTTCATTGATCGATAAAAAGCTGCCAAGCGTAGCCAGTCAGTTGATCAAGGCGGTGGGCGGTGTATCTGGCGCATTGACAATTCAGTTCAATGAGCAAGATGTTGCCAATCATCTTACCATTGCCAAATCCCAGTTTGCTGCTTTAAGCGATGTCGGTTGTCAAATAGGTATTCATAATTTTGGTACTTCAGCAAAATCGATTGAGATTGCTGAATTTGTACAGCCTGATATGACGCGCCTTGCACATGATTATGTAAATGAGATTAGCAAACCTGATAATTTAGAGGCGATTAAATCTTTAATCGTACGCACCAATGAGCTTAATATTGATGTATTGATGCCCTATATTGAGGAGGCTGCTACGATGTCGGTATCTTGGAGTGTCGGTGCGCGTTATTTGCAAGGGTATTATCTAGAAATGCCAAGTAACACGATGAATATCGCCTAAGCAAGTTTTACTTCAATGAGACTATGTGTTTTCTGAGATTATGTGTTGTCAGCTTAAGCTAGAAACGGTGAGCCCTACCGAGGGTTCTGCTGATCTCAATCTCTTTTGCTTATTACTCAGTAGCCAACTGCTAATGCGTTTTGTCAGAGTACGCATATCAGCTCATAAGCGTACTATCATCTCTGCAACCCCATCGTACGTCTGCTATCGTCCCTACAAGCTGATAAACCGTCTCAACCCATAAATATAAAGAATATATAAATATGCCGATTAACGTCAATATTTCATTCAGTGGTATATTAATTGCAGTGCCTGTATTGATGATGCTTACAGTACTCACTGCTTGCGAGCGTACCCCGCCTGATTATCGTGACCCTGTTACCTTACCCGTGTATAGCGCAGGAGACGCTGATAATGGCGCTATCATTTATGAAGAAGCTTGTGGTCAATGCCATCAGCTAAGTCCAGGAAGTAATAAAAAAGGCCCACAATTAATGAACATATATGGGGCGCCAGCAGCTGAACTGGAGGACTATGACTATGGGGCAGCATTAGCAAACTCAGGCTGGGTATGGGATGCTAAAACTTTAGATCCTTATATTGCTGATGCTCAAAAAGCAATGCCAGAGTCAAAAATGTTGTCAGACCCGATGCCAGACGCCAGTGAACGCGCTGATATTATCGCTTACCTATCCACTTTGCGTATGGCCACTCCTGCTGTCAATAGCGATGGAGAACCCATCAAGGCTGAGCATACAAAAATGAATGATGAGCCAGTTGAGATAGCAGAAGGCGTAGAAAACCAACCTGCCGCCAGCTTCTGATAAAAAGAGTTGCTCAAGCTTGGTTTATTTTTTAACTTTCTCATTGTTATTAGATCGCTTTTGCTTGTGTTTTTTATCTTATTAAAAAAGCGTATTGGATATTACTTACCACTCTTGATGAGTTTATGTGACAATATTTTAGTACGCACTAATAAAGTTGGTAGTTTATTATGCACCAAAGCCATGCTTACGATGTCGCATCTCACAAAAATGTTGTACCTCCATTAGAGTCAGACTCTGGTTTAAGTGATTCAAACGATGTTACCGATGACTATCTAGCCAATCAGCGTCAAGTGGCACAGTTGCTTGTACAACTAAATCAAATCGTGCTTGATAAGCCGCAGGTGGTGAAGCTGGCACTGAGCTGCGTGCTGGCAGGTGGGCATCTACTCCTACAAGACTTGCCTGGCATGGGCAAAACGACGTTGGCTCAAGGGCTGGCGCAGCTACTGGGCTTGTCATACAATCGCGTGCAGTTTACCAATGATATGCTGCCAGCAGATATTTTGGGTATGAGTATCTATAACCAAACCACGCAGAGCTTTGAGTTTCGTAAAGGGGCAATCTTCACACAGCTATTGCTTGCTGATGAAATCAACCGTTCTAGCCCAAAGACCCAAAGTGCGTTACTAGAAGCGATGGAGGAGCATCAAGTCACCCAAGATGGACAGACTTACCGTTTGCCTCAACCTTTCTTTGTCATAGCTACTCAAAACCCAATGCAACAAGCGGGCGTATATCCCTTACCTGAGTCGCAGTTAGATCGGTTTTTGATGTGTCTGTCGCTTGGTTATCCTTCACCAGCTGCCGAGCGGGAATTACTACGGGGACAAGATCGTCGCGAGATACTAGCAAGTTTAAATGCGGCGCTTGAGACAGATGCTGTATTACTTGCACGCCAAAGTGTTCAGCAGGTATATGTAGCAGATGTCGTATTGGATTATCTACAACGATTGGTTGCAAAGACTCGAGTCAGCCAAGAGTACCACGGACTGTCACCTCGCGGTGTATTGTCGCTACAGCGTGCTGCTCAGGCTCATGCATATGTATCTGGACATCAAGAAGTAACGCCAGAGGATATCCAAGCTGTTTTTGCTGCTGTTACAGATCATAGGTTAGGCCAACGATTTGTACCGTCGCATGTCGTTGGCGGGCAAGGGACACAGACTATAGCTCAGCGAATTATGCATGAGGTACCAGTGATTGTGTAAACTAAGATTTGAGCGCACGCTATAGTATAACCACAATGATAAGGCAGTTATGACTTTGTTACCGCGTACCTTGACTCAGCCAATGACGCAAGCATTGGCACGCTGGTTTGCCAAGCGCGCTCCTAAAAGTGACAGTGCTAAGCTCAACTTGCGCAACGTTTATATTTTCTTTAGTAGAGAAGGCGTGCTTTTTGCCGTTTTATTGATTATCACTTTTGTGGCTGGTATCAATTATGGTAACAACTTGGTGCTGGGTTTATGCTTTTATCTTGTGAGTGTATGGTTGATAAGCTTTCATATAACCTTTGCCCATATCTCAGGCTTACAAATCGATCTGATTGAGGTGACAACAGCAGAAGTGGGCTCACCTGTTTGGGTGACATTGCAAGTACGGAGCGAAAGCGAGCAACCCAGACGACAATTGACGTTTGTGTTTGAGCAGTTTAATGATGAAAAAAAGAAGGCCAACAAACGTACTGACCGAAATATAAACAAGTCCTATATTAGTGCAAAGGTGAGTGTGCCGGTATCACGTTTACACGGTACACAAGTCATTCGCTTGCCCATCATGACTAATAAGCGCGGTCAGCTTGAGTTGCCAAGGTTGAGAGTCAGCACTGTATATCCACTAGGAATCATGCGCGCATGGTCGTACGTGTATTTTGCGCGGGCAGCTTGGGTATATCCAAAGCCATTGGCATTTGATAAACAGGCGCAATATATCACTGCAAGTTTGGACGAATTACCGACGGGCGGTGAGTATAGTCAGCATATTCAAGGTCAAGATGATTTTGAGCGTCTTGATAGTTATATCGAAGGCGAATCACTAGCAAGAGTTTCGTGGGCACACATGGCACGTGGACAAGGAATGCTTACCAAACATTTTGCTGATCCAGTCGGTGTGGAGCAGGTATTGGATTATGCCGATATGCCAGCTTCGCATCATGAACAAAAGCTTGCGCAATTAGCGTATGGTGCTATCACCCTTGGTAGGATGGGAGTACCTTTTCAGATGCAATTGCCCAATGCAGGGCAGACAGCAGCTATTGGGCAAGGCGAGTCGTTTGCTCAGGCCTGCTTATTACAGTTGGCAAAAGTACCATGACTGACTCTAACCCAATCTCGAGCAGCACTTCTCATACTACTTTATCTTATTCGACTGTCCTTACGGACTCTGCAAGACAGTCAAGCTTTGAGCAATTGGCGCAAGGCCAACGTAACCATACATCTAACGATGTAAATGATATACAGCGCTCAACAACCAAAACGTGGTACCACAAACTGCTGGCGCTACCAGCTTATTATTGGGTACTACTGACTCAGATACTGGTTGTGCTGCCACATGCCGCTCATTTGCCACTATGGTTGATGGTTTTTGCTCTAGTCAGTATTGTGGCGCAGTTACCACGTGTCAAAGCTAGGTTTGGCCAAGCTTATCACTTCAAACGTATATATCGTAGCGTGCAAATGCTTGGGTTTTTATTAGGATTGGTAGGCTTGTGGTTGACCTATAACACAAGCTTTGGTCTGGATATGGGCGTAGCATTTTTGGTGCTGTGTCTTGTGAGTAAGCTTTGGGAGCTATATAAGCGCCGCGATGCTTATGTGGTATTGAACCTGTCGCTATTTGTACTTGCAGCACTGTTTTTGATGGATCAAGGGCTTGTTACGACCCTTGAAGTTATCGTAGGTACCATTGCAGTTTTGCTGGCATTTATCGCTTTGAATGACGATAGCAACACGCAAGGTGATGGACGCGTGCGTACACTTGGGGTGCTTGGGGTAGGCGCATTACCTTTATTAGTGGTACTGTTTTTGTTCTTTCCGCGTTTGCCGCCACTATGGTCAGTACAATTATCAGGACAACAAGCAACTACTGGTGTCTCAGACAGTATGTCACCTGGGGATTTTGCCAGCTTGAGTCAATCCACTGCGCTGGCTTTTAGAGTCGAATTTGCAGATAAACGTCCACCGCAAAGCGATTTATACTGGCGCGGCTTGGTATTTAGCGATTTCGATGGTGTGACATGGCAACCTAATCGTAGCATCCAGCAGCAGTGGCAGCCAGCGCGACGAATTCCTGTATGGATTGAGCGTGCGATTGCTACTGTTCCTAATAGTGTGCAGCTTGCACCCGATAAGTATGAGATACTTTTAGAGCCAACCCAGCAAAACTGGCTATTTGGGCTTGATTATCCATTTACTCAGCGTACAGACGTCAGTGTCACATCGGAATTTACTTTATTAAAAGACAGTCCGGTGACTCAGCAGCTACGTTATAACGTCCTACGTTTTGCGCCTATGCGTATCGACCCTGTGCTTGATGAGGATTCTCGTCATATCAACTTGACACTACCCAAAGATGGCAACCCACAAGCACGTGCACTTGCTCAGCAGCTGTTTGCGCAATCAGGCTCAGATCCTGTGCGCTATATGCAAGCACTTGAGCGCTGGATTAATCAAACAGAGTTTCGCTATACATTATCGCCGCCACGGCTAAACAATAATCGCATTGATGAGTTTTTATTTGATACCAAAGCCGGGTTTTGTGAGCATTATTCTTCAAGCTTTGCTTTTATGATGCGTGCGGCTGGTATTCCAGCGCGAGTCGTGGCTGGCTATCAAGGCGGTGAACCAAGTCGCGGCGGTGATGTGTGGGAAGTACGACAGATGGATGCTCACGCGTGGACTGAAGTATGGCTTGAGGGTCAAGGGTGGGTACGTGTTGACCCAACTTCGTTTGTCGCGCCAGATCGTGTTGAACAAGGGATGAACGCGCTATCTCAATCTCAAGGCGCGTCGTTGTTTGGCGATGGAGCAGGTGCGCAGATTAGCTACCAACAGTATCAGATGCTTCAAACGCTAAGACGGTTTTCTGACCAAGCCAGTTATTACTGGCAAAAAGACATCGTCGGCTATGACCAAGACAAGCAAGCAGGCTCGTTGTTAAAGTGGTTCAACATCAGCTCAGTTATGCAACAGATCGTTTGGTTAGCTGCTGGTGCCATCGCAGTCATATCTATAGTGACGTTTATACTATGGCAACGACGACGGAAGCGTTGGCATCCAGTAGACTTGCCTTTAATCAAGTTATCTAAACGATTAGGTAAAAAGGATAAAGCACTCGCTCGCCATGATCATGAAGGACAACTAGTATGGCTTGAACGGTTAGCAAATGGCCTTACAGAGACTGATAGTCGGCTTGTCGCCGATAATCTCAAACTAACTCAACAGTATATCAACGATATTAAACAGGACTATCGGCAACTACGTTATGGGCAACTGAGTACGCTTGATGTAAGTCATGTTAAATATCAACAAGTACTTAAAGATCTTAAAGAGAATACGCGCAGATTGTCATAAATATGAGTAGTGTGCTTCCTAATGGAGTTTCCCATAATTGCTATGGTTTTAGATATAGGACTAAGAACCATAAACAGACTTTGATGATGAAATAGTACTTATTTAAAGAATAATTTCTAGTTTGGATAAAAAATGCTTGCAAAGTCTCAAAAACTTGCTAAAATGCTCAACCTAAATAGGCGTATAGCTCAGTTGGTTAGAGCGCTACCTTGACATGGTAGAGGTCGCTAGTTCGAATCTAGTTACGCCTACCAGATTCGGGGG
>NZ_LNUO01000140.1:0-26946 GCF_001462175.1 Psychrobacter sp. ENNN9_III | reverse complement strand
GTTTCTCGGGATGACTGATGAGGCGCGTGATTTGAAGTATAAAGTGAATGTTTAATGATAAAGTTTACTAATAGTGCAGAATGCACTAGATGTCAGGGGAGTTAAAAATTGAACGAAGCAGACAAAATATCATGACGCAAACGGTATTAACAACAGAACGGCTCTACCTCAGGCAGTGGCAGTCAAGCGACTTTGCGGTGTTTGCTAAGATGAATGCAGATCCTGAGGTAATGAAATACTTTCCCAAGCTATTATCACCAACATTGAGCGATGTGATAGCCAAGAAGTGCCAGCAGCTTATTGAAGACAATGGCTGGGGGTTTTGGGCGGTCAGCTTAAAAAAGAGCGATGCTTTTATTGGGATGGTCGGCTTAAATGCAGCACATGCTGATATGCCTTTTGCGCCCAACGTGGAGATTGGTTGGCGATTGCATAAAGACTATTGGAGACAAGGTTATGCCACTGAGGCGGCACGAGCTTCGTTAAGGTTTGCATTTGAAGAATTAGAGCTTGATGAGGTCGTTGCCTTTACTGCTGTTATCAATGAACACTCGCAATTGATTATGCAGCGCATTGGTATGAGCGATACACAAGAGAACTTTTATCACCCCATGCTTGATGCTAATCACCGACTTGCTGAGCATGTTTTATACAAAATTACACGGCAGCAATGGCAAAAAATCATACTTACAGATCAAGGTTAATGATTAACAAGTAAATTATAAAGCTGTACTGCATAAGTTATAACCAATTAGAAAAGCAATTGATTATATTTAATACATAGTTTTATTAATTGTTAATATAAATTACATTGTAATTTTATGTTTCTTTTTAAAATCTTATCTTTTTCATAAATTTATTCTAATGGTTTTTCAATCGGCAACCATATATAAACACTATCAGTAGCTTAGTTATATCAATTAGTAAAGTTCAATTTATCATTCTTAAGTTTCGTTTATATATTAGTCAATCTAAAGGAATGTAGCATCTGCCGTAGTTTATATTCGACACTTGACACTCTTAACTTGCTATAACTTCTAGTATTGTTAATTTAAGCTATCAAATCGAGCTGTCAAATCTTAGCCCAGAGGTTTTGATTCCCCAGATTAGCTCAACAAAGGCTCGGTTGTTAGTCAAGGGTTCACCATCGATGATCAGGGCGTAACCGTCGCCATCGATCCACAAAAATACAAAGCTGGTCTCAGGTATTAATAAATCTACTTGCTGAAAAAAAGATATCGCTTGGCTTTCAATCGCCCAGCCGCGCTGCTTTTGACGTAGCATAAACCCAGAAAAATCTGCGGCTGCTACGCTTAACATGTCCGCTTCTTCTTGGCTGTAGCCAATGCGCGCTAGGCAAAACCCTTCATCTGAGGCTATAGCAGCACGGCGCTTACCAGATAAGCTTGCGACCACATACGGCAAAAACTGATCAAGTGGTAGATTGGGCGCGGGCAAAAAAGTAGATAGCTTTTCGATAAACCCTTGCTCAACGAAGCTATTTAGCCAGCGCTCTGAGTATTCCTCTAACCATACTGCGACCAGCATCGTTTCGCGATAGGATAGGAGCGCTTGTAGCGCTAGCTGCTGGGCGGTTGGTTTGTGTTGAGAAAAAGCCTCGAATACACCAGCAGGGGTTAAAGTAATATAGGTTTTGTCAGCATTATCAAAAATGGACATAAAAACGTTCTCTTTGACAAAATGAGTAAAAAATGGGTAAGTAACGGCTATACGCTTGATTGAGTGTCTAAGTTTTGCGTACTTTTTAGGAGTGTAGAGCCAGTTTGTTCTAGTTGTTGCTGGCAGTTACGCCAGCGCTCATCAAACTGCCAATCACTTTTGCCCAAACCAAACCAAACGATGGAAAAAGCCAAGCGATCAGTACAGGCCAAACAGTGGGCAAAAAACTCGCGTTCAACTTGTTCAATCGTACTCCAGTCTGCCGCAGCACGCGCACTCATCAGCTCAGTGGTAATATTTTTAGCGATTTCTTTTGCATCGTCGCTACTGATACGTAAACGATGGGTTTGCACGTTTAACGATGGTGTCACCAGCACGCTCCAGCGCGTCGCAAACTCACTACTGTGCTTTATGTAATCGAGCTTGTTGATACAGTTATGAAAAGCATGTTCTATCTGCGGGTGCAGGCGACCTTGGATACGGGCAAAGATACCTTTGACATCGTAAGGAATGTCATACCAACAGCCAAAGAAAAAGTCAGCGACCGCGCCTTGTAGGGGTTCTTTTTCGTCGAGTAGCAACGCGGCGTTGATACGCTGTTCGTGATAGTAGCGATTATTAGGATCGGCAAAGATTTTTCGTGCATAATAACGATACGTATGACGGGCAGTCATCTCGCTATCTTTAGACAACGATAAATCGTCAGTTGCAGATAAATCATCCATAACGGTGTCCTAAATATAAGAGGTATGATGGTTTTGACGCTTAATCGAGCAAGGTTTCCATAAGATCTAACATAAACTCGCCATCTTCTTCGCTCATTGCCTCAAATCCCTGCGGCATACCAAGCTCAGTCAGTGCTTCTTTACCGCTATCATCTTGATGAAAAGTTAGTATCGCTTGACTTAGTGCTTTTTCATCAGCGAAGTCGTCTTTAATCAGCAATACATGGCTAATATCTGCCAGATCACTTTCGATCAGCACCGACAGTTGCGCTTTGGTCAAACGTGAGAAGCTATGAAATATTTCTGCTAAGAAAAACGCCACTTGAGCCTCACCTTTGATGACTTGCCTTGCCGCCGCTTGATAGTTTTCGGTCACCTCCCAACTGAGATCCGCTTCTTCTAAATCCACGGCTTCTAATAAACGCAGACCGATAAGCTTTACATCGCGGTTGTCTGCCATAGCGATAGACGCGCCTTTGGTCAAATCTTCTAAGCGTTTAATATCACTATTGGCGGACGCTGCAATTACCATTTCATCAGATTTTCCGATTGGGCGAGCGATGGCGCGATAGCCTTTTTCGCGAATCAAAGCAGCAGCGTCAAAGGGGTTGGCATAGATAATATGTATGTCACCGGCATCGACCATCTCTTCTTGCTCAGCATGAGAGGTGGGCGTGTTGAGATGCAAGTGAATGTGGGCACGCTTTTGAATCAAGGTATTAAACATGTGCCAGCCTGCAAAACGATCAGGCGAAAAATCAGGAGCGATTAATAGGTTATATGTCTTTTCATTCATGGTTTAACCTTCCTCATTTTGTTTCATGTGGGCATATTGTGCGATCGCAGCTTCTATCTTGCTGCGTGAAGGCTTACGGCGTACAGAGGTATAACCGACGGTCTGTCCGCGGCGTATATTAGGAACGACCGTTGCATATACCCAATAGTGGCTACCATCTTTACACAGGTTTTTGACGTAGCCATGCCATTTTTGTCCTGATTTTACCGTCTGCCATAAATCTTGGTAGGCGGCCTTTGGCATATCAGGATGGCGCAATATATAGTGCTGTTGACCGATTAGCTCATCTATCGTATAGCCACTAATTTCGACAAATGCATCGTTTACATGGGTAAGATGACCGTCCAAGTCTGTACGTGAGACGATAAGCTTGCCATCAGGATAGGGACGCTCAATCCCTGAGTCATAAACGCTGCGTGAGACATCGTCATGATAGGTTATGCTAACTTTTTCGGCTGGCACGTCAGGCTTTACAGCATCTAAAAGTGGAGAGCCCATAAGTATTTCCTATATTTACTGTTCTAAATTTTTGGTTATCTAAGTCTGTTTAGATAAGCTTTGCAAGTGCTTCTGATGCGCGCTTAATATCCAAAAAAATCAATCCAAGTTTGGCATTTGGCTTGGCCATAATCGTAAGGACTGCTTCATCACCCGATGAGGTCGTGATTACGTAGCCTTTTTCACCTTGAATCATAATTCGGTCAATACTGCCCCGAGCCAACTCGCGACCTGCACGATCTCCTAGCGATAAAAGCGCTGCTGACATAGCACCTACGCGGTCTTCATCGATGCCTGTTGGTAACGCTGAAGCTATCATTAAGCCATCGTTTGAGATTAGAGCAGACGCCTCGACATCTGCTGATGAGCTATTAAGGTCTTCTAGTATTTGTTGGAATGTATCTGTACGCATAGATATCTCACAATCCTTCATAGTTAAATGGTCATACGCCATTTATTGGTAAAGTTAAAAAGGAGCATTGTACTCAGGTAAACGATTATAATACCCTACTGACAATGTGGTTATTATAAACCCATACTTATTATATTGATATAGAATTATCAAGATTAAGCCAAATTTTTTGCCATTTATTTTGTATTTCATACCGTTCATACTATTTTTTAGTCTAATATTGCATAAGAATCAATGAGATACATCAGGATGAGTTTCACCTAAAGTTAGAGCTATTCATAATTGGTAGCATTTATATTGCAATACGGGATTGACTTTTTTCAGTAGCAAGGTAAATTAAATAAGAGCTATCAAGCAACCAGCCGTTCTGACCGTATACGCTGCGCACTATAATTACTGTCTTTGTCATATCTATCCCATCTATGCACAATCAGTATTTTCAAACCGTAGTTTCAAAGTAATGTGTAATAGATCTAATCTATCAATGTCACGACGCCTATCGGTTGCTTAACTTATGGGCTTTTAAATCCGCAAGCCTTTTATTTACTGCACAAAAAAAACCAATCCTGCATCAGTATCTACAATATAGCCATCCTTTGACGGCTGCATTGTAGGGATGTAATTCAGCACGACCACACGTTTTATAGTTAAGGAAGATATATGAGTATTAGTCAGGCCATCGAAAAGATTGAAGCACGCTACGCCCATCAACCTGAGTTTATTCAAGCGGTTAAGGAAGTTGCACTTACCATTGCCCCTTTATATGATGCTCATCCTCAATACGAAAAATTCAAAATATTTGAGCGTCTAGTAGAGCCTGACCGCGTTATTGCTTTTCGTATCAATTGGGAAAATGACAAAGGAGAGGTCCAAGTCAATCGCGGCTGGCGTGTACAGTTCAGTAATGCTTTAGGCCCTTATAAGGGCGGCGTCAGGTTCCATCCCACTGTCAACCAATCCGTGTTAAAGTTCTTAGGCTTTGAACAAATATTCAAAAATGCCTTAACAGGTCTACCTATGGGCGGTGGCAAAGGTGGCTCAGACTTTGATCCTAAAGGAAAGTCAGATAGCGAGATTCGTCGATTTTGTTATGCCTTTATGCGTGAGCTGCATCACTATGTGAATAAGGACGTTGACGTACCAGCTGGTGATATTGGCGTTGGGGGCCGTGAAGTGAGCTACATGTTTGCAATGTACAAAAACTTGACCCATGAGCATGGCGGTGTATTAACTGGTAAAGGCGTGGGTTTTGGTGGCAGCTTAGTGCGTACAGAGGCCACAGGCTATGGTGCCGTCTACTTTTTAGAAAATATGCTTACAGCGCAAAATGAAATTATCAAAGGTAAAAAGGTATTAATATCAGGCGCGGGTAATGTCTCACTACATGCTGCTGAAAAAGTCTGTATGCTCGGAGGCGTCGCAATTACGGTGTCTGACTCAAAAGGCACCTTGTATGATGAAAAGGGCTTTAATCAAGAAAAGATTGATTGGCTAAAAAAACAAAAAGAACAAAGCAAACCACTGTCTGACTACGTTGATGTCCATGGCGGTGAGTGGTTCGAGGGTCAAAAACCATGGCACATCAAAGGAGATATTGCGATACCATCAGCGACTCAAAACGAGATTGACGAAGAGGATGCCAAGCTTATGGTTGAAAATGGCATCAAATATGTCGTTGAAGGCGCTAATATGCCACTGACTGCTAAAGCGGTTGATTATATTTGTCTACATCGCGTGCACTACGCACCAGGCAAGGCCGCCAATGCGGGCGGGGTTGCCGTGTCAGCGCTTGAGATGTCACAAAACTCAGTCCGTCAATATAAGAGTTTTGAGCAAATTGATGAGCGTCTAAAGCTTATCATGAAAGACATTCATGACTGTGCAGCTGACGCATCAGAAAAGTATGGTCAGACTGATAATGGCTACATAGATTATATGGCAGGAGCCAATATTGTAGGCTTTAAACGTGTCGCTGATGCACTAGTGGCTTATGGCGTTTTAAACTAACTTAGAATACAAGTTAACTTGTCCTATAAACCAGCCACATTTGGCTAAGCGACAATAAACATAAATACCGCTGCTATGTCTAATAGTTGCGGTATTTTTTTGTGCAAAATAAGACCGTAAGACAAGTTTTCAATAGGTCAAACGTCACCTAAATATTTTGTAAAAACATTAAATAGATGGTTGCTAGAATAATGTCTGGTGTTGTTTATAAAGATTAAACGACAAGCAGTACTCTCAATATGGTAAAGACGATAACTGAGTTTATATGGACGCTAAATAGCTAATATAGCAAGACTTTTACAATATTTACGAGACGTTACACTACTAGGTTGTTATGTACATTTCATACGTAAACTCAATTATTTTTTTTCAATTATTATAAAACTACAGACACATAGTTGGTAAGAATAACTACAAACACTGCTCAGAAAAATTTATATATAAGTAAAAACTGAGTGTCAATGAAGCAGATATAAATACATGCGTTGACCCTCTCACTAGTAGATAAATTGTCACAACAATGGAGACCGAAACGTTTCTATTTTTGTCTTAATCTTCTTTTAAGTTAATGGGTAAACACAGGAACAAGACATGGGCATTAACGAGATAAACTATTTTACAAAAACGCCGTTATCTATGAGTGAGGAGGCCATAAGACAGAGTGCTATAAAAAGGAACGTTATAGCAGAAGATACAAGAAGGAGAGCTGGTATGAAAAGAGTGGATATAACAGAGATAGGTACAAACCAACATACTGGGATAAGTGACATAAGAGAGAATGTGACTGGCTTGAATTTAACCAAGAATAATACATTAAAGGTTCGTAGATTAGATGATTCTGCAATACCAATCAACAGACGAGCCAGAAGCGAGCATAGTGAAATTTTCAGAGATGACAATTTCAATAAAACTATTTTAAATAAGAAAAATAGCCAAACCTATAAAAGTGCGTTAAATAATAAACAGAACAATAAAAAAGCGCCTGTACGTTTAAGCTTTCAGCTAATGACCCGTGCTGAGCCAGCACAAATGGTCATTGATACTATTAAATCATTATTGGCAATCAAAGCGGACGACGATGAGATTTTAATCGTCGATAATAACCATGCTCAAACGTCCTTGTATGAGCCTTTGGCACAGTTTTGTGCCAGTCTTGATGCGCGTCATAATGTACATTTTTATCATATCGATGCGGTGGCTGGCTTTAAAGCTGGTGCGCTCAATCTGGCACTGGGTCTTATGGATCCTGAATGTAGTCACGTGGTTGTGGTCGATAGTGACTATCAAGCATTACCGCAGGCGCGCATATCTATTGCAAAGGCCATTGAGCGTTACCCAGACCATGCACTATTACAGTTTCCGCAGTTTTACCGTGATGCGGGAAAAGAAGATGTCCATAGCGAATTAAACCATTACTTTAACCATCATTTGTATCGCTCATTTAACCGTCAGCGTGCACTATCGACAGGGACTTATGCCGTTATTCGTCGCCGTGCGCTGCTCGCGATGGGCGGTTGGTCAGGTGCGTCGATTACCGAAGACGCACAGATGGGAGTGCTGATGCATGGTCGCGGTTTGCGTACTCGGTTTATACCTGAAGTCATTGCGACAGGTCTGTTACCGACTACCTTACATGATTTGATGAGTCAGCGTCGTCGTTGGATCTACGGTAATATGCAGGTGCTAAATACTTACTTTTCTACGGTATCAAATTCATCTACACCAAGCTCATCTACAAGTAAGAAACTTAGTGAGCGCCTAGCCTATATGGGTGCACATGTATCACAACTGAGCGCATGGGTGAACTTTACAGGCATATTTATTGTACTGCAGTTGTTGACGCTACTTATTATCACAGGTGCGCTACTGCTTAGTACCAGTCTCAATATTCATGCTTTGCTTACGCCTTTATATGCGGTGTACGCAAGCTATGCAGTATTTTTGGGTAGGCGCTTATGGGCATATATGCAAGATAATGCTCCGCTGAATCAGCAGACTGACGATGGCGTGGCACCAAGCTTAGGCAGTCGACTTCGAGCTTGGGCGTTACATCTGAATTTCTGGGAGCTTGGTGCTTTGTCATGGTGGCCTGTGCTTTGGGGTCAAAAAAAGCCCTTTATCTGTACACCTAAGCAAGCGCTTGTACGTACACGCACGTCCGTTTATGCGGCTAACCTGATGGCAATGCCTAAAGTGCTACTAATGCTAAATATAACCACAGCTATCATTGTATCGCCATTTTCATTATTGTATTCACCGTGGTTATTTGGCTGCGCGATGACAGTCTGTATTTTGAAAATATGGGCTGCCAAGGTAATGCTGGTTAATTATGGCTATGAGAAGAGCTTTGCGACCAATAAAACGGTAGCGATTAAAACTACCTTTGCTAAAGGTTTATCTCAACCGCAAACAGTCAGTATCAATAAGTCAAAAAACAATCCGTAGTTGTCTTTACTCAAAGCTAATAATATTAAAAACTTTTGGTATTTATCCTTTTAATTTATGTTGGACTCGTTATGCTATCTCGCCCCACCGATATAACAAGCATTACTGATTATAGTCATGCAAGTACAAAGTATGCTCCTGTACTACGCATTGCGGTCATCGCGCATTCTTTATATCCTATTGCGCAGCCTTATGCAGGCGGTCTTGAGATGATTACTCAGCTGATCTGTGATGAGCTGGTAGCTCAAGGTCATGAGGTATTGCTTTATGCCCATAGCGATAGCCAAACGAGTGCGACATTGGTGCCATTTATGTCTCGTGATGCGTTTGATAAGATGGTTTACCCTGATGAGCATGACTCGGTAGGGATGAGCCGTGAAGAGCTGTATCAGTATTTGGTCTATCAGCAAGCCATGCGCGATATCATCAGACGTAATGAGCAGGGTATGATTGATGTGGTACACAATCATAGTTTGCATCATATACCGATGATGATGGGACAGGCGTTTGGCGCACGCTTCTTTACCACCTTTCATACACCGATATTTCCGCAGCTGCGTCTGGCTCTATTGACGCTACGTTTGGGCACGCAAACCCAGTTTACTGCGATTAGTGGTCATCAGCAGCAGCTGTTTGAGGAGTTTGTACCTTCGCATGTAGTTTACAATGGTATCGATGTGCAGTCATTTAATGCCAATACAAACCCAATTGATGACGAAGTATATTTTTGGTATGGGCGCATTTGCATTGAAAAGGGCACGCATTTGGCAATGGAGTACTGTAAAGCAGCAGGCAAGCGTCTAATCATTGCAGGACCTAAAAGTAGTGAGGAGTACTTCAATGACTATGTGGCGCCACTGTTAGAGGCAGACAAAAATAGCGATGCGCCGTTATTCGATTATGTCGGTCATCTGAGTAAAGATCAAATCAACGAGCAATTAAGCCAAGTCACCGCCATGCTATTTACCAGTACTTGGGATGAGCCTTATGGTTTGACGCTCGCTGAGAGCCTCGCTTGCGGTACACCTGTGATTGGTTTCGATGTGGGCGCAAGTGCTGAGATTGTCACACCAAAGACAGGCGTCATCGTACCCAAAATGGATAAGGAAGCATTTATACAAGCGTTTGCTGATGTCCAGTACATTTCACGAGCAGCATGTCGCGCCCGCGCTGAGCAGTTTTGTTCCGTCGCTGCGATGGTTGATGGTTATCTGCGTTTATATGAGCAAGCAGTAGCGGTCGATGATAGCGATAGCATTCAAGAGGCGTTTGTCTAACGTTCTTCTTTTTTCATTCTCTAATTAATAACAATGACAGCCTTAATCTGTTAGGAACACTTTATAATGCGTATCGGCTACTATGCTCATCACCATGGCTCGGGACACTGCCGCCAAGCCGACAAATTGGCCGCCTTGCTACCATCAGAGTTGCGTCAGCAAATGACGGTGTTTACCAGCTTACCAGTCGATAGTTACCGCTTTGATGCATTAACCGCTACCCAAATCGTACGTTTGAGTGCTGAGGATGAGCGACCAGATGATGTGCTATCAGGGCGAGCAGGCAAGTATTGGCAGCCAAGCAGTTTGCACTATTCGCCAGTGGGCAATGAGAATATTCAAGAGCGCAGTTGGCAGCTGCTTGATGCTATTTATCAGCGTCAAGTTGATTTGATGATTGTCGATGTCAGTGTCGAAGTCGCTATGTTGTGCCGTACGGCTAGCGTGCCTTACTTGTATGTGAGGCTGGCAGGCGAGCGCGATGATATGCCGCACTTAAACGCCTTTGCTGGCGCGCTTGGATTATTAGCCCCTTATCCAAAGATGCTTGAAGCGGCAGCAACGCCAGGCTGGGTACGCCAAAAAACGCTATATCTTGATTTTTTGCCAAACAAAGCCCAAAGTTTGCCTAGCTTTGATGAGTTTATAGATAAGCTTGTGACGCTCAGCGAAAATGACACTACTAAAAAACAGCTATGCTCGCACTCAAGTGCTGATGAAGCCGTCTATGAGCATGATAAAACCAATCCACAAACTAATGCTAAAACCAGTGTTAAAACCAATATAGTCACTGTGATTAAAGGTTATGGCGGGCACGAATCGATTGATGCCAAGCTGCCAGAGCTTCGCCAACTGCTACCAGACGCTATAATTGTCTCTCTTGGACCTATTAATGATGAGATACGACATTGTGTCGATATTGCGGCTCACGTAGATGATGTGACCCCATTTATTGCCTATAGTGATCTACTGTTGATGGCGTGTGGTTTGAATGGCATTGCACAAGCCTATGACTATGCGACGCCGCTGGTGGTGCTGCCTGATGAGCGTCCGCATCGTGAGCAAGAAGTGATGGCAGAAGCACTTATTGAGCAAGGACGTGCTTTAAGTTGGGCACAGTTTATTGCCAAAGCCTCTAGTATGGACCCTCAGAACCTATTGTATTCTCTTTCCATAAATAATAAGTCGATTGACCATGAGCAGACTGCTTTGACGGGTCATCAAGCTAATCTGGTCGCGCAAAACTTTATGAATAGCATCGCTAACTATGTCTCCGTAAAAGCTTGGTTTGCAGAATGGCTATTGCCGCAGTTGGACCTAAAACCTAAAAAATAAGAAATAACAAAAAAGCTTATAATAATAAGAGCAAATATTTCTATGACAACGACAACCAGAGCTCAAGACGCCGCACATAACACCATTCCCGTGAGTGTAATAACGACTTGCTACGGGCGCAATCGTCATCTCTACAATCTACTGAGTAGCCTGGCGCAGGGTAGCGTCAAACCAAGCGAGGTGATTATCGTTAATGACGATGCTGAGCCTGAACGTCTGGCAGCATACGATTTAAATATTATTAAGATAGCAACGACTACAGCGACTGAGCATGGATTGACGAGTAGCGCCTCATTTGATATCGGTCGTAACCGTAATCTTGGCGCTGCACGTGCCACCTATGAGGATATGATTTTTTTGGATGTGGATTGTATCGTCGCCTATGACTTTATCGAAGGGTTATATGATAAATTGCAAACGTATCCTGATGCGCTACTGATGGGACAGCCGCGCTATCTGACGCGCCCTTTGACGGATGATGAGGGTCATCAGCTACAACAAGGTAAATTGGCAGTCAACTTTTTAGATGAGCTGTCCGTATTTAACCCTTATCGCCATAACTTTACCCAACATAGTAGTGATAAAAACAATGCTAATATTAAGAAAACGCAAGATTATGGCGCATTTTGGAGTCTTTGCTTTGCGATAATGCGCAGTCAATTTGAACGGATTGGCGGTTTTGATACGGATTATGTCGGCTATGGCGCTGAAGATACCGATTTTGCTTTTATGGCGCGCGCGTTAAATATCGACTTTTATTTAACTGGTGATGTTATTTATCATCAACAGCACAGTGTTTATCGGCCACCACTGAATCATCTCGATAGTATAGTAATTAATGCCAATAGATTTTACGGAAAATGGCAACATTGGCCGATGTCAGGATGGCTAGCAGAGTTTACGCAGCTGCAATTGATTGACTGGCAAGAGGCGCAGACAGTGCCAATTGCTATCAATCGACAGCCCAGTGAAGTTGAGATTAACGTCGCATATTGTCCAGATGCGCCTTATGTGTAGATATATAGTCGATACTAAATAAAATAGATATACTGCGTTAATACGCTAGACTGGTACAAATTTCTTTTGCGTGCTGTGCCTGCGCAGACAGAGGCTACAAGAAATTTATCTCAGTCTTGCTATATCAGTTTTAAACTGAAACAACTATAAATGTTTAATCTGGTAGTGTCCTATTAGTATTGACGAATGATTTCAACATCTCTAGGCGGCGTCGCAAGCTCTTGTCGCTCAAACGCCCAGTTATGACCTTCCCAAAAATGCGCGGTTTTGTCATCATTATTAAAGCCCAACATGACTATTGATAGCGGCGTCTCAACGCTCTGTTTTTGCTGGATATGCAAGCGCGTAGATAAGAATAATCGATATAACAAAAACCCTGAAGTCGGTGCGGATGAATGAATATCAGTAAAGATAGGATAGTCTGCTACTACTTCATGTTGTTCTGACAATACGCGGCAATGCTCATCACTACGTAATAATTTATCAACCTGTTCTGGAATCTCTAGCACTCGGTTAGCCGTTATGGGGTCATCATGAGGACTTGGGTCGTCTGCTGGTAGTGGAAACTGGTAGTTAGTGTTGCCAAACAAAATACCAGGCGGCGCTTGCTTGGTCATATCGAGCATCGCTGTCACGTTATTGCTGCGTGGCGGCAGACCAAAATGCAGCTTACTGTCACCAATTTGTCTAAAAAACAGTAGCTTTGGTAAATCTTTGGCTAGTGGATGATTGGCAAAGAAGTCTGCATGGATAAAGTCATTAAACAAGACGAGCATATCAGTAGGTTGCAACAGCGCCTCTAAGCTCGCTATATCTATTGAAGGATTGTTTGCTATCAATACAATTCGTTTACTCTGTAACAATGGCTCTTGAATGATAAGCGGTAAGCTTGCAAAAGCCAATGCCGACTTAGCATCAAAACCAGAAGTATCAAAATCAACAATAGTGTCAAAATCAACGCCCGTTAAAGAGTGATAAGTATTATCGTATAGTGAGTCTGTTAGGTGGGACGTATGTAGCATAGAGGCTTAAATGACCTAAGTAGAAAGGTGAAGTAACATTATAAAAAATGGTGTAACATTATACCGTATGTCCATCAAAATAACACTGCCTAAGACTATGATAAACATAGTAAAAAGGTAACTATTAGACAATGTTTCGTAATACATAGATGCAACATTTTGCAACCTTTTTACCTTAGAATCCTTTTTATATATCCGTAGCATAAGAACAACTGCATCTTAACTATAAGGATTGATTAATGAAAAAGACGCTCAAAAATTTTAAACTAACGACATTGGGTGCTTGCCTGACTTTGGCGATGACGACAGGAGCATTAAGTACCGCTGTGGTCGCGGCCAATCACTCTGATGAAGTAAGTGTGGCTCAAGCAGCTAAAGTCAGCTTAAAGCAAGCAGTTGCTACAGCAAGTAAAGAAGCTTCTGGCTCTTTGGTCAGCGCAGAGCTGGACGATAAAGATAGTGATGCTCAGAAAGGTAATAGTGTCTACGAATTAGAGTTCAGTACTGATACAACAAGCTACGAGATAAAAGTCGATGCTATGACAGGTGAGATCGTAACGTCTGAAACCGAGCAACTTGTTAAAGACGACATTAATGATTATCAAGTTCAGCAACAAGCAAAAATAAAGATGACGGATGCTATCGATATTGCCGAAAAACAAACCGATGGTCGTACTATAGAGATTGAATTTGAGATTGACGATGATGAGATAGATCATCCAACTTATTATGAAGTTAAGGTGTTAAAAGACAATCAAATATTTGAATTAAACATAGACGCAAAGACGGGTACAGTGTTTGAAAATTCAATTGATGATATAGACGCTACGCCAGATATGACAGCAGTCGAGTTATAACACTTTTAATGTATATTGACTATATTCATTTTTAATCAACTACTATCAATAGCGAAGCCCTAATCATTCAATGGTTGGGGCTTCTTTAATTATGCTAAATGTTTATGGTCATTCGCTATACCGTCTCACGCCATTTACCTTGAACCATAATACCTGCAATAGGATTTAGCCCCATTTGATAAGCAAAGTCAGCAGGGCGGGCGATGTCCCATAATGCCAAATCAGCATCACAGCCCACTTCTATTTTGCCTTTGTTGGCGAGACCTAATGCTTGTGCCGCATGAACAGTTGTCCCTGCCAATACTTCTTCAGTAGTGAGATAAAATAATGTACAGCCCATATTCATCGCTAATAACAGCGAGGTGAGCGGTGAGGTGCCGGGATTGCAATCGGTTGAAATGGCCATCGGCACCTGATGTTTACGCAACATCTCAATCGGTGGCAACTTAGTATCACGCAGCGTATAAAAAGCACCTGGTAATAGCACGGCTACTGTGTTGCTCGCGGCCATTTTCTTGATATCGTCTTCTGCCAAGTGCTCAAGATGGTCGCTTGATAGCCCTTGGTAATCGGCGACTAAAGCACTGGCACCTATGTTTGAGAGCTGCTCAGAATGCAACTTCACTGGCAAGTCTAACGAGCGGGCAACGTCAAAGACGCGCTTAATCTGCTCAGCAGTAAAGGCGATGTTTTCACAAAAGCCATCGACCGCATCGACCAAGTCCTCGCTATGCAAAATTGGCAACCACTGACAAACTTGCTCAATATAGTCATCGGCATTGTCTTTATACTCTGGCGGTAGGGCATGGGCGGCTAGATAAGTGGTGCTGACATGAATGTGGTGTTTGTCGCCGAGCGCGCGGGCGACTTTCAGCATTTTGCGTTCAGTTTCTAAGTCCAGCCCATAACCAGATTTTATCTCGACACTGGTCACGCCTTCTTTAATGAGCGCGAGCAGACGTTTTTCACTTTGCGCAAACAATTCTTCCTCATTCGCTGCGCGGGTGGCGCTAACGGTTGAGACAATGCCGCCACCTTGTGCCGCGATATCTTGATAACTGGCACCTTGCAATCGCGCTTCGAACTCGTTGCTGCGGTTACCGCCATAAACGATATGGGTATGACAATCGATGAGTCCAGGCGTGACCCAGTTGCCATTGACGTCTTTGATTTGATCGTTCTTATAATGGGTGAGGTGCGGCTTTATTTGCTCATGCGTACCAACCCATGCAATTTTGCCATCTTTGATACCGATAGCGGCGTTTTCTAATTGACCGTAAGGGATGCTTTTGTTTTGATTGTTGGTTTGGTTGTCATTATAAATATCAAACCCGTATTGCTCTGAAAAGGTGGCGAGATTGGCGTTGATAATGATGTAGTCAAACGATGTCAGGGTGGAATCGTTTATAGGCATTTGGTCTGTAGAGTTTGTTGTGTTAGTCATGATGTGCTCCTACTTATTAGTATAGATTTAGTGCAGCCATCCATAGTCCGTTCACTTTAAAATAGACATTGTGTCGTTGGTAAAAACGCTTCTTGCTGCTGACAGAGGATGTGAAAAATTTACTTCAGTAGCCTTGTATGGTTGGTTTATTTTAAAAATGTGATAGCGTGACTGGTATACATTTTACTCGCTTGTTGTGCGCAAGCGAGACAAAGGCTTCGCAAAATTCATCCCAGTCACTTGTATGAATACTCATCACAGTTTTATTCTGTATCGATTTATTTATACTAAAAGTAAATGCTGCTCGATAATAGTGGCTAAGAGGCGAGCCGCGACTTTACAGCTGCGTGAATCAACATCAAAGGTTGGGTTAATCTCGGCAATATCAGCCATTTTTACTTTGCCTGATGCCATGATACGTTTAACCGCACGCTCAACGAAGGGTAACTCAATACCATAAGCGGCGGGCGCACTAACGCCCGGTACCACGCTCGATGGCAAGCAGTCCATATCAATAGTTAAATAGATGACATCAACGTCATTGATAAAGGTCTCTATTTGCGCCACAATTTTTTTCCATTTCTTATTGGTGCAATCTTCGTCACTGATAATGTGTACGCCCAACTGCTCAGCACGGTCAAAGAGTGCGGCGGTATTGGAAAAACGACTGACGCCGATACAGCAATAGTGAAATGGCTGGCCTTGCGTCTCAAGGTGCTCAGCAATTTGGCGGAATGGCGTACCAGAGGTGGCGACATCAGACTGACGAATATCTAGATGCGCATCAAAGTTAATAATGCCAATAGTAGGCATTGTACTCGTAACATTTTCAAGATTGTTTTTGACATTGCTAACGTCATTAGTAGGCCGATCGGTTTTTGATGACAGCGCTTGCCACAATCCCAAAAAGCTACCATAAGCGATGGCATGACCGCCACCAAGACCAATGGGTAGGCCGCCTTGCTGGATAATATCACTTATCTTATCGGCATATTTTACTTGAGCTTGCTCGAGGGTGCGCTCGGCAAAGTCATCATTATCATGACAGTGAATGTCACCTGCATCACCCAGTAGCGTTGATAGTTGACCATCAAAGCGTTGTTGCAGCTCAGCGATGACGGGCAGTGCCGCAAATGCCTGACGAATCAAAGGCGGCGCTGCTCTGGCTCCCACGCGTCCTTGATTGCGCCTGACACCTTGGTCACAAGCGAAACCAACCAGTCCAATGCGCTGACCGTTTTGCTGGTTGTTTTGTTGACTGCTGCTATCAAAGGCATAAGGCTGGGCTATTTGATACCAGTAGCGGGCGCGTGCAGACTCAAACGGCTCTGCACGGCCTGTCCAGCGACTCATATCAGCGGCGCTGTGGCTCACGACTGTGTCAGACATTGATAGGCTCATCACTGATCTCCTTCGATTCATATCGCTTGCGTGTAGTCGATCCGTTATAAAATAAGTACAGTGCTACTGGTATAAATTTTCTTTGCTTGCTGTGTGACTTCGTCACTCCAGAGGCTGCATAAAATTCATCCCAGTAGCACGCCATAAAAACTGTACTCTTTTTATTTAGCACTTACTATAGAAGGTCTTTTTTATTTAGCACTTACTATAGAAGGATGCTATTTATTTAGACTCATACCAATCACTACGCAGCGCCTGCCAATGGTTTGTCAGCGCGCCATCTAATACCAGCTGTTTTGCTGCTTCGATATCAGGGGCTAGGTAGCGATCTTTGTCATAAAAAGTGACTTGCTCGCGTAGTTTCTGATGCGCTGTCTGTAACGGCTCTGAAGTATCTAGTCCACGATGGAAGTCGATACCTTGACCAGCAGCCAATAGCTCAATACCAACAATGGTAGCGGTATTTTGCGCCATTTCGTATAGGCGGCGGGCGCTATAAGTGGCCATCGATACATGGTCTTCTTGGTTGGCAGAGGTTGGAATGCTATCGACGCTGCCAGGATGAGCCATGGATTTGTTCTCTGAGGCGAGTGCTGCTGCCGTCACGTGAGCGATCATAAAGCCGGAGTTCACCCCTGCATTTTCCACCAAAAATGGCGGTAAGCCACCTGATAAGGTTGCGTCAATCAAGAGTGCCACACGGCGCTCAGACATAGAACCAATCTCAGCAATTGCCAAGGCTAAAATATCTGCGGCAAAGGCAACTGGCTCGGCATGAAAGTTACCACCTGAGATAGCAACAGGGCCATCATCATTGTTAAAAATAAGGGGGTTATCCGTTACTGCATTAGATTCAATCAATAAAGTCTTGCCTGCTTGGTTGATGATATCAAGGCAAGCACCCATGACTTGTGGCTGGCAGCGCAAGCAATAAGGGTCTTGTACTCGATCATCTTGCTCATCATTGTGCGAAGCGCGGATAGCACTGCCTTTAATCAAGCTTCTGTGGGCTTGCGCAATTTGTATCTGACCATGGTGACCACGCACTTCATGAATACGGGCATCAAATGGCGCATCCGAGCCTTTGGCGGCGTCAATAGACATAGAGCCGACGATGGTGGCTGTCTCAAGTAGATCCCGTGCTAAGAAATAACCGCGTAGTGCTAATGCCGTTGAGACCTGAGTACCGTTAATCAGGGCAAGACCTTCTTTGGCTGCTAGGGTGATAGGCTCAAGACCATGCTGCGCTAACGCCTCAGCGGCAGGGACTTTCTTACCGCCAACATAGACATCGCCTTCGCCCATCATCGCCAGCGTCATATGCGATAAAGGTGCTAAGTCACCAGAGGCGCCAACTGAGCCTTTAGCAGGGATGTTTGGCGTAATTTGATTGTTGATTAAGCCGAGTAAGCTATCGACCACAGCGCGGCGGACGCCAGAGACGCCCTGCGCAAGGCTAGCGACTTTCATCACCATAATTAGCCTGACCACGTTGTCTGGCAGCGCCTCACCTGTACCCACTGAGTGAGAAACGATAAGGTTACGTTGCAGTAGCTCAAGTTGATCGTCACTAATACGGGTTTTAGCTAATAGGCCAAAACCGGTATTGATGCCATAAGCGCTCTTATCACGCGCAATGATGGTACGTACATCGTCGTGTGAGGCATCTATCGCTTCATAAGCACTGTCAGGTAACGTCAATATGACAGGCTGCTCGTAGATATCACGTAGCATCTCAAAGCTAAGCTGGCGAGGGTGTAGGGTTAGTTTTTTGATATCAGTCATGCGAGTTATCCTAATTTTATGAGCTGTATTAACTTTATTTGTTGTCTATACATTTTAGTTTATGTGTTGTTGTTTATAAACCGTTAAAAGCTATGCTATCTAAATTTTCTTAGCTAATCCCGCCAGTTTTAGTCGGTCTAACCGAACCAGCCTAGATATATCGCTAGATGTCCAAAAGGTGCAGCGATTAGAATGCTAAGCACCACGCGCTCAAACCAAATGATGACCATCTTGGGTACTGACAGCGGAATCTCAGTTGCCAATACACAAGGAATCATCGCTGAAAAGAACAGCACACTACTAATCGAAACGACGCCTGCTACATAGCGGGTTAAGACCTCAGCTTCCGTTAGCAATAGGGCAGGCAAGAACATCTCAGCCAATCCCGCTGACATGCCTTTGGCAGCAACTAGTGGCTCGGGCATACCGGTTACCCAAGTGAATGGATACAAGAGCAAACCTAGCGCATCAAAGACAGGCGTATATTTGGCTAGTAAAAGTCCTGTCAACCCTACCGCGATAATAGAAGGCACAATCGCTGCCGCCATCGTCACCCCATCGCGAAAGTTCGACCACATAATTTGTTTGAGGTCAGTTGCACGGCGTGAGGTAGCTAGTCCTAAATGATAAGCTGCTGCTAAGCGATTGCCTTGTTGGTTGTCCAAGTCTGGACGGCTGGCGCTATCATCAAAACCTCGAATAGGCGGAATACGGGCAGTAATGGCAGTGACAATAAAGGTAATAATCAGGGTCGACCAAAAAAACAGATTCCAAAACGCCATCAAGTTTAAGGTCTTGGCAACGATGACCATAAAGGCCGCCGATACCGTAGAAAACCCAGTAGCAATAACGACGGCTTCACGAACCGAATATTGCTTTTGCAGAAAGACTCGATTGGTAATGAGCAGCCCAATAGAATAACTACCAACAAAAGACGCAACGGCATCAATTGCTGATGAGCCAGGCGTTTTCCAAATCGGCTTCATAATAGGCTGCATGAGTACGCCAAACATCTCCAGCAAGCCAAAACCGAGCAAAAAAGCGAGGATTAATGCACCAATAGGGACAATCATACCGACTGGTAATGCCAGTTTTTCAAACAAAAACGGCATCATGTCCTTTTCCATGATGATAGCAGGCGCCATATCAGTGATATACAGGATGGCAAGTACTAGCCCGATAATCTTAAAGGCAGTTAATATCATATTGGTGATATTTTTACGCCATGAACCATCGTAAATGGGCTTGCCAACGCCATAAATCATCAGTAGAAATAGTAAAAATACCGCAAGGGTGTGCTGCTGAGTGACCAGATAAGTTGCCCCATGATCAAATAAGATGGTGCTCTTTTCACCAATAGTAAAAGGCACAAAGAACATCACCAAGCCAATAGCACTAAATACGATTAGCTGTATCAGTGCGAAAGGTTTTGACAGCAGCTTTTCAGGCGGCGGGCTAGCAGGTGCTGGACTGTCTAGAGGCGTTCTAGGCACGGAGCTACCTGGGGGCAAAATATCACGTTCAGACATATTATCGTCCTTGATAAAGTGTTGATAATGTCCTTATACCACTTGAGCACATAAGGACAAGGACAAGCTATTTAATCATCGGTAGATTTAAGCCGTAGTCTTTCGCTGTTTTGATGGCCAGCTCATAGCCTGCATCGGCATGACGCATCACACCTGAGCCGCAATCATTGACCAGTACTCGTGCTAAGCGCTTGGCAGCGGCATCTGTGCCATCAGCGACAATGACCATGCCAGAGTGCTGCGAGTAGCCCATGCCCACACCGCCGCCATGATGGAGTGACACCCAAGTGGCACCGCCTGCGACATTGAGCATGCCATTTAATAGTGCCCAATCAGAGACAGCGTCTGAGCCATCTTTCATACTTTCTGTTTCGCGGTTTGGGCTGGCAACAGAGCCAGTATCTAAATGGTCACGACCGATAACGATAGGACCTTTTAGCTCACCATTTTTAACCATCTCATTAAAGGCTAGGCCCGCTTTATCGCGCTCGCCCAGACCTAACCAGCAGATACGTGCTGGCAAGCCTTGGAACTGAATGCGTTCTTTCGCCATGTCTAGCCAGCGATGAATATGGGTGTTTTCAGGGAACAGCTCTTTAATTTTTTGATCGGTTTTATAGATATCTTCTGGATCACCTGATAATGCGACCCAGCGGAATGGGCCTTTACCTTGGCAAAACAGCGGACGAATATAAGCAGGGACAAAACCCGGGAAGTTAAAAGCGTTTTTCACCCCTTCATCAAAGGCAACTTGACGAATGTTATTACCATAATCGGTCGTTGGAATACCCATTTCTTGTAGGTCTAGCATGGCCTGTACATGTACGGCACAAGACGCAGCGGCAGCTTTGGTCAATACGGTATGTTGGTCTGGGTTTTCTTGTGCTGCCCTCCATTCTTCAACTGTCCAGCCACTTGGCAGATAGCCATTGATTAAGTCATGAGCGGAGGTTTGGTCAGTGACCAAATCAGGTTTTATCTCGCCTGCATTGGCACGCTTAACCATCTCAGGCAAGATATCCGCCGCATTACCAAGTAGCGCGATAGAGACGGCTTCGCCCGCGTCAGTATGCTGTTTGATCAACTCGTAGGCATGGTCGAGGTCGTCTGCTTGCTTGTCGACATAACCGGTACGTAGACGGAAATCGATGCTGGATTGCTGGCATTCGATGTTTAAAGAAGTCGCACCAGCAAAGGTCGCGGCTAGTGGTTGCGCGCCGCCCATACCGCCAAGACCAGCGGTCAAAATCCAGCGTCCGCTCCAGTCGCCTTCATAATGTTGACGACCTGCTTCCACAAAGGTCTCATAAGTGCCTTGGACGATGCCTTGGGTGCCGATATAAATCCAGCTCCCAGCGGTCATCTGACCGTACATAAATAGGTCTTTGCGATCAAGCTCATTGAAATGCTCCCACGTCGCCCAGCGCGGGACAAGGTTGGAGTTGGCAATCAATACGCGCGGTGCATTTTCATGCGTTTGAAAGACGCCAACCGGTTTGCCAGATTGTACAAGTAAAGTCTCATCGTCTTCTAACTCTTTAAGAGAGGCGAGGATTTGATCATAGCTTTCCCAGTTACGAGCTGCACGTCCGATACCGCCATACACAACCAAGCTTTTTGGGTTTTCAGCGACGTCAGGGTGTAAGTTGTTTTGCAGCATGCGATAAGGCGCTTCGGTCAGCCAGCTTTTGCAATTTAATGTACTGCCAGTCGGGGCAGCAATGTTGCGACTCTCGTCACGACGCGTAAATTCATTACTGTTGCTGGTGCCGTTGTTGCTTATTTCATTGTCGGTAGTCATGATCATATCCTTGTGATTATCTATACAGTTTGCTGGTGACATTTTAGTAGTAGCATTATTTGATATAACATAAGTTGTATATACAAATTATCAAAGATTATTTTCTCATGCAAGCATTTTTTTATAAATAGTTAAATTATTTATGAAGTTGCTTTGTTAGATAGGCTGTTCTCATGGTGATTATGATAATGGTCATGATATTATGTCCGCACTTTTATAGCTGCACAGTCACATATAGTTGATACTAAATAAAATGGATACGTTATTTCATAACGCGAAACTGGTATAAGTTTTTCTAGCTTGCTGTGCCTACGCCGACAGAGACTGCAAAAAATTCATCCCAGTTCCGCTGTATCTTTTTCATATTGGACTGGCTATAGTTGGAATCAAGGTTAGAGACAAGCATGACAAAGGTGAAGCGTGACATGACAAAAACAGTTCCAGCATATCAACGGATTAAAAACGCCATCTTGGATAATATCCATTCTGGAAAATGGCAGGCGGGCGAAGCTATCTCCACCGAAATGGCGTTGGCAGAAGAGTTTGAAGTATCTCGAATGACAGTCAACCGCGCCTTGAAAGAATTGAGCGAGGAGCGGGTGTTAGAGCGCAGGCAAGGGTCAGGGACGTTTGTTGCCCAGCAGCAGTTCAATCATACCTTTGTGGAAGTGCGTAATATCGCTCAAGATTTAAAATCAGCCAATCGTGACTATCAGGCACAAGTGGTGAGCAAACGCGCTATTACCGCGAGCATGTTAGATAATGAGATGCGCCGTAAATTTGGTATTGATGAAGCGGTTGTATCTTCTAATGCAAAGGACGCTGATGGCACTACTAATAGCACTGAGGCGACTGTTTTATATGAAGTAAAAATCATTCATTTTGCTGATGGTCAGCCGATACAGTTTGAAGAGCGTTGGGTGGATGCGACAAAAGTACCAGAGTTCATTGAGCAAGATTTTAGCGTGGTAAATACTAGCGATTATCTCATTGCTAAAAGTCCACTTGAGCGCGGTAACTATACCATTCGAGCTTTAGCAGCACCTGATGAGATCGCTCATGCGCTACAAATTGCACCGCAGTCACCGACGTTAGTACTGCGTCGTCAGACTTATTCGGCAGGGAAAGTATTGACCTTTGTGAAGATGTGGCATGCAGGGGATCGTTATCAATTCTCTGGCAAACTTTAACAATCTTAAGCGTGCTCACTGTTTTTGTACGGTTATTCTTGCCAAAGTACGATAGTATATGAGCTACACGCTGTTTAAATGCCAGCAATTAACCTTGATTTTGTTATTTATAATTTTACTATGAAAAATTTATAGAAGAAAAATACTATAAAATGGTATTGAAAGACGCAGATAATATCCTCAAATCGGGCAGCCAAAGTAAAATATATTTTATAGTTTATTTAACTTGGTCCGCTCATTACATTATTTATTCATCTTATAAGGACGCCTTATGAAACGTCGTAATCTTTTAGCCTTTGCTGCTAGTACTGTATTGCTTGCCGCTTGTGGTCAGTCACCTACCAATGAAGCGGAAACCAGTGCTACTGCTGCAGCGGAAGGTTCTGATTTGCTACAACGTATTAACAATGGCGGTACGATCAACGTTGGTACAGAAGGCACTTATCCTCCGTTCACTTATCATGATGAAAGCGGACAGTTAACTGGTTATGATGTCGAAGTGACTCGCGCAGTTGCTGACAAGCTAGGCGTCGATGTCGAATTTAAAGAAACCCAGTGGGATGCGATGCTGGCAGGTCTTGATTCTGAGCGTTTTGATATAGTTGCCAACCAAGTGAGCTTGACGACGCCTGAGCGTCAAGCGAAGTATGATCTTGCGCAGCCTTATAGCTGGTCAGGTGCTGTCGTCTTAGCGGCAACCGATGACAATCGTTATAGCTCATGGGAAGCATTAAAGGGTCTGCGTAGCGCGCAATCATTAAGCAGTAACTATGGTGAAATGGCAGAGCGCTATGAAGCAGAAATCGTCCCTGTCGATGGGATGGCGCAGGCGGTTCAGCTTGTGAAGCAAGACCGTGCTGACTTTACGATGAATGACCAACTTGCTGTACTAGACTATCTCAAAAAATTCCCAGATAGTGGCTTAGAGATTAAACTGGCTGCACCAAAAAGTGAGCAGCGTGGTTCAGGTTTGATACTATTAAAAGGTAATGATGCTGTCGTAGAAAAACTGAACGAAGCCATGGGTGAGTTGCAAGCAGATGGCACATTGACCAAGCTTAGCGAAGAGTTTTTTGGTGCTGATATAAGCCAACAAAAATAATGCTAGCGTCTATAACGTCGGTGTTAGCTGATTTATTGGCATTATTGCCGTTTATGAGCCTGATCGGGCGCAAATCGTTATCAATTCATTTTGGCCAATGCTCAAAGGCGGTATCTATTATTCGATACCGCTGGCATTGATCTCATTTGCTATTGGTATGGTGATTGCGCTAACAGTCGCGCTCATTCGTATTGTGCCGCGGACAGGCTGGTTTCACAAGATCATTTATAGACTTGCTCGCATCTATGTTTCCGCCATTCGCGGTACACCGATGCTGGTGCAGCTATTTATTATCTTTTATGGCTTGCCAAGCGTTGGGGTCAAGCTCGATCCATTTCCTTCAGCGATTATTGCTTTTTCATTGAATATTGGTGCTTATGCGTCCGAGACGGTGCGTGCCTCGATTTTGTCCATTCCAAAAGGTCAGTGGGAAGCAGGCTCGACCGTTGGTTTGACATACTTGCAAACCTTTCGCCATGTGATTTTGCCGCAAGCACTACGGGTATCGGTGCCACCGTTATCCAATACCTTTATCAGTTTGGTAAAAGATACTTCTTTGGCCTCATTGGTGCTGGTTACTGAGTTGTTTAAAGAAGCCCAAATCATTACCGCACGTAATTACGAGTTTATGCTGGTCTATACCGAAGCGGCGTTTATATATTGGGGTATTTGTCTGTTCTTGACCTTTATTCAAGGTAAGCTTGAAACTAGGCTTGATCGTTACGTGGCTAAGTAGTTCATCGACTCATTCACCAGCAGTTTTAGTATTATCAGCACAACAGGAACCTTTATGATTCAAGTCACCAATATTCACAAAGCCTTTGATCATAATCAAGTGCTAAAAGGCATCGACTTGACCATCGAAAAAGGTAAGGTGGTGGTGATACTCGGGCCATCAGGGTCTGGTAAGACCACTTTTTTGCGCTGCTTGAATGCGCTCGAGATTCCAGATCAAGGTATTATTGCTTTTGATGATGGCAGCTTGACGGTTGATTTTGCCACCAAACCTAAGAAAAAAGCGCTGCTGGCACTACAACGCAAGTCTGGCATGGTGTTTCAGTCTTATAATTTGTTTCCGCATAAAACCGCGATTGAAAACTTAATGCTCGGACCGACTATCGTACAAGGTCAGAGTAAAGCGCAAGCTCGCGAGCAAGCTTTAGAATTGCTAAAGAAGGTTGGACTATCGGACAAGGCGGATCTTTATCCGTTTCAGTTATCTGGTGGCCAGCAGCAGCGTATCGGTATCGCGCGGGCGTTGGCAATCGAGCCATCACTGTTGTTGTTCGATGAACCGACCTCTGCACTCGATCCCGAACTGGTACAAGACGTGCTTGAAACGATGAAACAGCTGGCCTCTGAGGGTTGGACGATGGTGGTCGTGACGCATGAGATTAACTTTGCGCGTGATGTGGCGGATCATGTGGTCTTGATTGAAGATGGTCATGTGGTCGAAGAAGGCAGTGCCAAGCAGCTGTTTGAAGATTCAACGCATCCCCGCACGCAAGCGTTTTTGCAGCGTATTGAGCAGTAATAGGGTCAAATTGACGTTTTATAGCGCAAATCCGCGACTTTTAAATAAGCCTTTACGCAAAAAATAACCCCAACGATGACATCATGGTTGGGGTTTTATTCGTTTTTTACGCTAGTTTTTCACTAAGGCTTTTGTTTCGCTAAGAAGGTTTTTGCCGTCGTCTTAGCCAACGTGGCACGCGAGTGGTCGTACCATTTAACATGGCATTTAATAGAGCTGCTAACAGAATAAGTACCACGCCTACGTATTGAATCCACGACAATGATTGGTGTAGTAGCAGTATTGCCAAGGCAATGGCAGTCAACGGCTCAAAGATAGTAAATACCGATGCGCGCGTGGCAGGGAGTTTTTCTAACGCTTTCATATAGAGCGCAAATGGCACCACTGTGCCAATTAAAGACAGTCCTAACGCATAGCCCCACGTATGCAGCGGCAAAGTCAGTAGCTGCTCATAAGTATGATAGGTCTCGGGTAGTAATAGCAACACACCAGCACTAATAATGATCGAGGTAAAAAATACCAAAGGGGCTGGGTGGGCATAGTGCATCGCGCGCTTGCCAAGTACGCCGTAAAGGGAATAACACACGCCAGATAGCAACCCAAGCACGATACCCCAGTTGATTTGTGCCTCATCCCCCAGCATCGTTAAGCCCACACCAAATACTGCCATCAAAGCCATCAATGCCGACTGCCGAGTAATGGACTCACCTAGCAAAAAGGCAGAAAACAACAGGCTAAAAACAGGCGCAGTATAAAGCAGCGCGACCGCAGGCCCAGCACCGACATAAATGACGGCAAAAAAATAACAGATCGACATACCTAGCACGCCAATCAACGATTGCAGAGCCAGTCCAAGCCACTGCTTTGGACGTAGCTTAATTAAATGGGGCCATAGTTTTGGTAGCATAACTAGGATAAGAAAGGCGGCGGTCACAATGCGTAAAATGGTAATTTGCCAACCACTAAAGCCGTTTTGGTTGAGGTAGGTCGAGAATATCCCCAAGGTACCCCAGCAGACAGCAGCGGTAATAATTTGAATCGTGCCTATCCATGATTGCCGCGCTGATATTACGCTACCGGTGTTTGCCA
>NZ_LNUO01000014.1:0-8706 GCF_001462175.1 Psychrobacter sp. ENNN9_III | reverse complement strand
AAAATTTTGTCAAAAAAAAACCGAGCATAAGGCTCGGTTTTGTAATGTTTCATTGCCATAAGGTGTCATAAGGTCGATATAACATCTAGCTCAGTATTTAGTTTAGAGGCACACCAATACGTTTAGCGACTTCTTCATAACCTTCGATCACATCTCCCAAAGATTGACGGAAGCGGTCCTTATCGAGTTTTTTCTTAGTGTTCTTGTCCCAAATACGGCAACCGTCTGGTGAGAATTCATCACCTAAGACGATGCGGTCATGAAAGACGCCAAACTCAAGTTTAAAGTCAACCAAGATAAGATCACCTTTATCAAACAAGTCTTTTAATACCTCGTTCACCTGATAGCTGATTTCTTTCATTTTAGCAAGCTGATCATCATTCGCCCAGCCCAAGGTTACGGCCAGTGACTCATTAACCATCGGGTCGCCTAGCGCGTCATCTTTATAAAACAGCTCAAAGGTTGGCGGCGTCAATACCTGCCCCTCTTCTAACCCTAAGCGGCGCACCAGACTGCCCGCGGCGTAGTTGCGCACCACGCATTCAACTGGCAACATGTCCATACGCTTGACCAGCACTTCATCGCTCGAGAGCTGTTTTTCAAAATGCGTCTCAATGCCAGCTTCGCTAAGTTTTTGCATAATAAAAGTATTAAAGCGGTTATTAACCTCGCCCTTACGTGCCAATTGTTCGATACGCTTGCCATCGAGCGCCGAGGTGTCATCGCGAAAGTGCAAAATTAAAAAATCGTTGTCCTCGGTTTCATAGACAGATTTGGCTTTGCCTTTATAGAGCAATTGTTGCTTTTGCATGGTAGAGGATCCTGTTCATTCAAACTTAGGTAATAAAAACGTGCAACCACGGCCAAAGTATTGGCTGCAATATAGTACGTAAAAGACTAGATTACTAATTAGCAGGGGCAGCAGTTACTGGAACCGCGCGTTCAGGCTTTGGTAGCCGATACTGCTTGCCTGATTCATTCTGTAGCTTGAGCGTGTTTGCTCCAAGATTTGGCGTAGGGTACAAAGGCACAAATGGTGCTGCTTCTTGGGAGACAGGCATCTCTAATGGCGCAAGCTTTTTACTATCTTGGTATTCTAAGCTGCCATTGTCACGCTTGCCAAGTAGCTCTTTGGTAGCCTGACAGCCACTTAATACTAAAGTGCTACTTAACACTAAAGTCACTATGGCGGTCAATCGTTTTGGGGTCGTTAATGATGCTTTCATCATATTATCTCTCAGAGTTAGCAATCGATACTTATTTAGATACGGCACGAATACTGTGCCTACCATATCTAATGATTGGTTTTTAGCCGATGTTTATAATAAACCTGCCTGTTCTAAGGCAGTATCAATCGTGGCATGATGTTCTTTGGCCAGCCATACTAGCGGTAAACGAATACCTGTATCTATCATACCCATTTTATGTAACGCATATTTTGCTGGAATAGGGCTCGACTCAATAAATAAATCACGGTGCAAATGCTTAACGACATCATGTACTGCATACGCTGTATCAAAATCTCCACGTAGAGCAGCTGAGAAGGTTTCACTCATCGCTTTAGGCGCGACATTGGCAGTTACTGAAATATTTCCTTTGCCGCCCACTTTCATCAAATCAAGCGCAGTGCCATCATCACCAGATAGAACCACCATTCTATCACCGACTGCTTTAATCAACTGCTCTCCGCGTTCAACAGAGCCAGTCGCATCTTTAATCGCCACAATGTTATCAATATCCGCTAGACGCTCTACGGTTTCTTGGGCAATATCGACAACCGTACGACCTGGTACATTGTAGAGCATCTGCGGCATATCCACAGCTTCGGCAATAGCCTTGTAATGCTGATACAAGCCTTCTTGAGGCGGCTTGTTATAGTAGGGTGCAACCAATAAAGCACAGTCCGCTCCAGCTTCCTTAGCATCTTGAGTAAGCTTGATTGCTTCCATCGTATTGTTAGCACCTGTCCCAGCAATGACTGGCACGCGGCCATTGACATGCTTGACAAAGTAGCAAATAACATCGCTATGCTCTTGCATAGACAAGGTCGCAGACTCACCTGTAGTCCCAACTGCCACAAGACAATGTGTGCCTTGCTCAATCTGCCAGTCTATAAGCTTGGCCAGACGTTTATAATCGACCGTACCGTCAGGGTGCATGGGTGTTACTAAAGCTACCATTGAGCCTTGTAGTCGGGTTTGGATGTCGTCGTATGCTGTACTCATAACTGTGCCTTACTGTATTGTCTTAGCTTTGATTAAAGCTATTACATGATAGGTCGTATGCAAGGACTACTGCCCTGCTTCATATTACTGCTGTTATAAATGCTCGATAGTGTAGCATATTTTGTTTTAGTCACTCACTAACAATTGAGCGTCAATTGGCTATTATTTGTAGAGAATAAAAACTTATGTTTTTTGCTACAAAAGTGCGTCTAACACCAAGTATTAACCTTGATAAAATTTTTACTTACTTTTAACGAATCGTCAATACATCAATGGTAGGACGACGGAGACGAAATGGCAACCCGCGCGTACCGATGCCACTACTGACAAATACTTGAGCGCTAGCATGCTGATATAAACCGCGTGCATTATCGAAGCCTGCATAAGAAAAAATAGTAGATTTGATACTAGCATCACCATTAGTGCGTTGCGGCTTGGGTAGGTTGCTCAGTTTCTCGCTAGATTTTGCTGATTTTGCCGCCGCTGCTATCAATAGCGGTCTTGGCTTTAATGCTTTTGGTAAATCCGTAATACTATCAAAGCGTGACGCCAAAATAACAACTGGCAGTACCGACTCCTCGATTTTAGTACATAGCTCCGCTTTGTTAGCTACTACGATGATATCGCTATCGGCAGCGTTATTTTGAGTAGGTTTGGGTAACTGAGATGTTTTTGCTACAGGGTTCTTACAAGATTGCTTAGCATTAAATTGTGGGCTGTTGCCTTTATAAGATGACGGCATATCTTGCCAGCCGCACAGCATCGCCACATGCGATGTCAGGTTTGAGCTTTGAGGTTGCGCACTTGGTGTGGCGTTTTTGGCGAGGTGAGTTGCAATCGGTGGTAGTAATCGGCACTGCTGACCAATATAGGTAATGTCGAGTACATCAAAAGCACAAGCCAAAGTATCTTCTAATAAAGGTTGACCTTGCTTGGTCGTATTCATCGACTGATAACGTAAATCCGAGATGCTCATGACGGTATAAACGGGCTTATTGACCCCTTTAAAAAGCATCAACTGCCCAACCAAATCAGCACCCGGATAACGGGCTTATTGACCCCTTTAAAAAGCATCAACTGCCCAACCAAATCAGCACCCGGATAATAAAGCCAATCACCGGTGATCAATACCGCATCTACCGATAGCTCATTAATCGTCGCCACAAGCTTGCGTATGTGTCGCGGTTTGCCACTATACAATCCAATACGTAAATCTGCTAATACGGCTACGGTCATGGCTGCTTTTAAGTCAATATCCACTGTCTGTCGATGTATACGTAAGCGAGTGGGCTGCACGATAACCGTATAAAAATACAACCCCATAGCTACTAACGCTATCAATACTAGCGATAATGGTAGCTGCGCCACTACCGAAGTCACGTTTTGTGTTCGATCAATCACTAACAGCAGTGCCCAAATCGGCATGGTATAGGCTGCATAATATAATGCCAACTTTGGCCAAATGCGCATAAAGCGCTTACTGGGGTTGGCATTAAAGGTCTGTAATCCTGACCACAATACCACGTACGCTAACAGTGCTGTTGCGATAAGCATACTTAGCGTATAGATGGTGTGGTCAATCATGAATACCTAGCTGTAATATAGACGTACAAAAATAAAGAAATACTGATTCTGACTAAAATCAAAAAACCAGCCATTATAAAGGGCGACGTCGATGATAAACAAGTCTCTTTGACGACCCTTTATGACCAGTTGTTATAGTTGGCCCTACTCGATACGCAGTCCGATAATCGCTGGTATCCCTTGACGCATCACTTCAATCGTCACCACGCCTTTAGTCGGTAGCGACGAGATAGCATCAGAGAAATCGCTTGCACTGGCTATGGGTTTTTGATGCAAATTGGTAATGATATCCCCTGCCATGATACCTGAACGCGCAGCCAGTCCTGTTGGATCAACAGCGGTAACGAGTACGCCAGTCTTATCATCGGTTGCAAGCTCCGCTTGCTCATCTGGCGTTAGATTACGCAGACGCAGGCCTACACGCACCTCGTTGTTTTGCTGATCACGGCCCTGGGCTTGGACATCACTTGGAGCCTGACTAAGCTTGCCTGAGACAGTCAACTGCTTACCATTACGTTGTACTTGTGCGCGAAAAGTATCATTGGGACGCGCGCGATTGATGAGGTTTAATAGGTCTGATGCTCGCATGATTTTGCTATCGTTATACTGCAAAATAATATCACCTGTTTTGAGTCCCGCCTTTTGTGCAGGTGAATCTGGCGATACGCGGGTCAAAAGCGCACCTTGTGGCCGTGCCAACTGATAGACCTCGGCCAAGTTACGGTCGATGTCCTGTGGATAGATGCCCAAGTAAGCACGCGCCACTTCACCGTTAGATTTGAGCTGCTCATAAATATCCATCGCCGCATCTATTGGAATTGAAAACGACAATCCCATGTAGCCTCCTGTACCACTAAATATCCGTGAGTTGATACCGATGACTTCACCGCGCTGGTTAAATAATGGCCCGCCAGAATTACCAGGGTTGAGAGCTACATCCGTTTGGATAAAAGGCACACTGGTCTCGCGTGAGAAGCTGCGTGACTTAGCACTCACAATGCCGGCGGATGCTGAGTAATCAAAGCCGAATGGTGAGCCAATCGCCAATACAGGCTCACCAACTTTTATAAGATTAGAGTCACCAATAGGTAGCGCTGGAAACTGCCTACCTGATACTTTTAATACGGCTACATCTGAGCGCTCATCACTCCCAATCAGCGTTGCATCAAGCTCTGTACGGTCATTTAAAGTGACCGTAATGTTATCTGCGCCTTCTACTACATGATGATTGGTAAGCATATAACCGTTAGAGGTCACAAAAAACGCGGTACCATAAGCATGTTCAATCGTTGGTGTCACCGCCTGTTCAGGGATACGTACGCGATCACCAAAGAACTTGCGCAATAAGTCAGCAGTTTGAGCTTTGGCCAGCTCAGCTTCACTGACAGTCTTGGTTACGTTGACCCGCGCCACGCCTGGCGTTACTTGCTGTACAAGATCAGAGAAGTCAGTAGTAATGACGGCAGCTTGCGCACTAGAGGCAGTCATAGCACTGATAGCTAATGCGCTGACACTTGTGGTCATCGCTGTACTTAGCATAGCTGTCAGTATACTGCGTTGTAGTTTGCGCTGTAGCGGATGAGATAGTGATTGGCCCTTCATCTTGTTATTCTCCATTTTAAACGTTCAATCATTTTGGCTTCTATAGTAAATACTAAATAAAATGGATACACAATCATATGACGCGTGACTGGTGCAAACCCTCTTGCTCATCTCGCTAGTTGGTAAAGGCTTCATAAAATTTATACCAGTCCCACTGTAACTTTTTTATATTGAGCTGACTATATTTTTATCGTATTTACACGTTTATCCCATTTATATTATGCAGTAGAACATTCTTCATAGCTATGTGCCTGCTTCTTTATGCGTGGATGAGTTACCTAAACGAGTATAGAAAAAATCGGTTTATAAGGTGTTCACTTATACTGGCATTTACTACTGCTGCTAGTAGCTCGATATACTTATACGTAAAGTACGTTTCACACAAGCTAAATTAAATCATGGTATGATAACAAACCAAATAAATCTATTAACAAACAAAAGTTTGCATTTAAAATTATGCTATTTTTACAAAGTTGTCAAATGACAATCTTTATTTCTATTGGTTTGCCCTATCTGTTTGAGCATTATAAGATGACTTATAGCTGTTTTTGAACGCTTTTTCCTATTATATAGATTTCTACTACTATTTTTGCCGATTGCACTATATGGCATGATTACCCCTGTATGATAACCAATAGTAATAAATAAAACCGTTATAACCGTTTGCAATAACCATTTACTATCATAGTCTTAGGGTCTATTTGACGTTTGCAAGAAGCCATTGTTAGATTGTGAGCGCCCCTTAACGTATGTACAGTATGACAAGCTTATAAAAGGATTAATTTATGGATACCGCCCTACTGTTATCCGGCGTGGTTGGGATCGGCATCGCGGCCCAATGGTTGGCTTGGTACTTAAAGCAACCGTCCATTTTGTTTTTGTTGCTGATCGGCATTATTGTCGGTCCAGTATTGGGTTACTTTGACCCTGATTTGGTTTTAGGCGAGCTTATGTTCCCTATTATCTCTTTGGGTGTGGCCATTATTTTGTTTGAAGGCTCGTTGACACTTGAGTTTGATGAAATCAAGCAGCATGGAACCGTGGTGCAGATGCTGGTGTCAATCGGGGTGATTATTACCATCGCGGTAGTGGCACTATCGACCTATCTGTTATTCGATGTTGACCCTCTAATCGCGTTATTATTTGGTGCTTTGGTTTGCGTGACTGGGCCAACGGTGATTATGCCGTTACTACGTAGTGTACGGCCAAATAAGACCATTTCTAATATTCTCAAGTGGGAAGGTATCATCATCGATCCTATCGGCGCGATTGCGGTAGTATTGGTGTACGAGTACATCATCTCAGGCGGTGAAGCCAGTAGCTTTTTATTGTTTGCCAAGATTGTCGTTTTAGCAACAGCACTCGGTATGGCGGGCGCTTGGGTATTAGCATTCTTAATGCGTCGTCATATGGTGCCTGAGTTTTTACGTAATGTCTTTACCCTTGCCTTTGTCTTAGTATTATTTTCGATATCGAACCATTTAGAGCATGAATCTGGTCTCTTAACCGTGACCGTACTTGGCGTGGCACTGGCAAACTGGCCAAACTTCCCGCGCGATACGATTTTGGAATTTAACGAATCGTTGACTGTTTTATTAATCTCTGTATTATTTATTATTCTTGCGGCTCGTGTAGAGCTGGCAAGTCTTATGAGCGTAGGTTTTGCAGGGATTATATTGCTGGCAATCGTAATGTTCATCGCACGTCCACTATCCGTTTGGGCGTCTTCTATTGGCTCCAACCTAAAGACCAACGAAAAGCTGATGATTAGCTGGATTGGTCCACGTGGTATCGTCGCTGCCGCCATCTCATCGCTGTTTGCCATTCGTCTGCAAGAGTACGACATTCAAGGTGTTGAGCTATTAGTACCGCTGGTCTTTATGGTCATCATCGGTACGGTCATGATTCAAGGCTTGGGCGCAAAAATGGTCGGTAATTTGCTGGGTGTACGTGAGCCTGCCACCAACGGTATTTTGGTCGTCGGCTCAAACCCAATCGCGTTGTTAGTAGCGACGTCTTTACGAGATCAAGGGTTTGATGTGATCGTGGCGCACAATAACTATACCAATATTGCCGGTGCTCGTATGAGTGGCCTACGCACTTACTTTGGTAACCCAGTCTCGGATCACGCCGACCATCATCTCGACTTAATCGGTATCGGCCATCTGTTTGCTATGAGTACAGATAAAGAGCTAAACACCTTATCTGAGATACACTACCGTCATGAGTTTGGTGAACAAAAAATATTTCGTCTAAAGTTCAGCGATGAAAAAGTCAAAAATGAACGTGATACTAAACAGGCAAATTTCCACTCACAGTGGCTGTTTGGCAAAGACGTCACTTATACCAAGCTTGCCAGCATGCTATCTAAAAAGGCGCGTATCAAGATTACCAATATCACTGACAGTTATAGCTTTGAGCAATATAAAGCGGATAACAAGCAATTTGTCCCTCTATATACGCTCGATAAAGAAGGCAAGCTTAGTGTGATTACGGACAAATTCGATGGCAATGTACCCCGTGATCGTAAGCTGGTCGCTTTGGTCGTCGACGACGATATACAGCCAAAGCCTGTAGATGTCACTGACAAGCAAGTACAAGCACGCGCCGTCGCTGATGCACATTTTGAAGCCAACTCAAAAGCGCCTGAAAAACGCAAAGAAAAAGAGATGATTGAAGAAGTAGGCGATGAATTGAAGCAGGACAATGCTACAGCAACCAAAACTGAGTTAGGTGATCAGAGACAAAGTCAACCGACTCAGTCGAATGCTGCATCAGTAACAGAGCCGCCAGCAGAGTCAGATGTCTCGGCCGCTAAAGAGAAACCAGGTAGCTCTGTAGCTAATAGTCAAGAGACTGTCGTCTCAGCATCTAAAGCCGCTAATAAAGCCACTGAGACTACAAAGCCCGCGCAAAAAACATCAAGCTCAGTCGCCGCGTTAAAAGCCAATGCCAACGGTAGTGGCAGCGCACCCAAGAATAAAAAAGGCTCGCTTGATCCAAATCGTCTACCTGATACAGACAAAAATACGGCTTCTAACAAAGCTGCTGATAGTGATGATAGCGCCGACTCCGTTGATACAACCTTAAATAAGAGACCGGACAATGCGGATAAATAGTCCAGATAAACAGTAACGTCAGTTTTTCATAGCAGCAATTTATCTTAATGCCATAAAAAACCCCAGCCATTAAAGCTGGGGTTTTTGTTTAGTAGGTTATAGACTACAGTCAGGTCAATATACAAAAGATACAGCGAGACTGGGATAAATTTTTTTGCCGCATCTGTCTGCGCAAG
>NZ_LNUO01000139.1:0-51821 GCF_001462175.1 Psychrobacter sp. ENNN9_III | reverse complement strand
TGACAACCCGATTGAGGGCTGTCTTTTTTATACAAGCATTCATTTAACACACAAACTGTTTGTCGTTACTTTGCTAAAGAAAGGCCAATACAAAGCAGCTAAGCGTAGACTTAACTATGCTCGCTCTTAGTTTCGCTGGCAGATTCACGATCAATTTCAATCTGAACTTGCCAATCGTCTATTTCCAACTCATAGCAGTTATTACCTTCACCATTAATACGGTCAATAACCAGAAAGTCAGAGTCACAACCAAGGGCTAATAGGGGATGATGCCAGACATTGGCATCATATTGCACGCCCTGATGAGACTTGGCATAAAATACTTTCAAATCATCAGCAGATTGAGGTGGCTTACCCGCAGGTGCTACGACGACAATATAATCTTGACCGTTCATCGAAAAGAATGCTTGCGTGCCAAACGGATGATACTCCATTACGGATAAAGCGATAGGAAGCTCACGTTTTTTGGCACGAAAGATACTCATGCCCACAGTGCCCCCATTTAATGAAGCTTCAGCAATGGCATGGTGGCGACATGCGTAGCCTTTATTGATATGGTAGCAATTATCAGACGTCTGTTCTTCCTTATCATAAGGTTCGATAACCTTACCATATGGCGCAAAATCAGCTTTAGTCAAAGGTTTGGTTACGATTGTTGTGCTCATGAATTTACCTTACTATAGATTAGCAATATCAGTTAATTGGTAGAGTTATTTACTATTCTGAATCACTTATTATTCTGGACGAATAAACGGCATGTGTCTATTTACGTCTTTGTATAGTAAGTATCTAAATGGACCAGGGCCACCGGCGTAACAAGATTGTGGGCAAAATGCACGTAGCCACATAAAGTCACCTGCCTCAACCTCTACCCATTCAGCGTTTAAGTGATACACAGCTTTACCTTCTAGGACATACAAGCCATGTTCCATCACATGAGTTTCATCGAATGGAATCACGCCACCTGGCTGGAAAGTGACAATATTTACATGCATATCGTGACGCATATCCGACTGCTCGGTAAATCTGGTGGTTTTCCAAACGCCATCTGTATCTGGCATCTCAATAGCTTCGACCTCATGATCACTTGTTACAAAGGCTTCGGGCACATCGATACCCTCTACGAACTGATAAGCTTTGCGGATCCAATGAAATTTGACGTGCTTGTCGCTATTGTTTTTCAGCGTCCATTTACATGCTGGTGGTAAGAAAGCATAGCCACCCGCTTCAAGATGATGCGCCTCGCCTTCGATAGTAATGTCCATTTCACCTTCAACGACAAATAATACGGCTTCTGCTTTGGCATCCAGCTCAGGCTTGTCAGAGCCACCATTGGGCGCGACTTCAACGATGTATTGTGAGAAGGTTTCTGAAAAACCGCTTAGCGGACGTGCAATCACCCACATGCGCATGCCTTCCCAAAACGGCAGGTAGCTAATCACAATGTCAGTTAGGACACGTTTGGGAATAATCGCATAAGCTTCGGTGAAGATAGCGCGATCGGATAGTAGTTGTGTTTGCGGCGGCAATCCGCCAGTTGGTGCGTAATAAGTACTCTTTGTTGACATGGTTAATAATCCTTAATGTTTATGTACCGCGATAGATTTATGTTTGAGCGCGCGTTTACATCCAGTTCGCTGTATTGTCGCTAGTGGCTGGATGGTTTTCATACCAGTGCTTAGCGATTTCATCGCGGCGACATACCCAAACGTCAGGTTTGCTGGTGATGTACTTCAAAAATTGTTTGAGTGCAGTGATACGGCCAGCACGGCCAATAATGCGGCAGTGCAAACCGATGGTTAGCATTTTTGGCGCGTTTTTGCCTTCTTTGGCACCTTCTTCATAAAGGGTATCAAAACTGTCTTTTAAATACTGATAAAAGGGTTCAGCGTTGGTAAAGCCCGGGCTTGACGCAAAGCGCATATCATTGGTTTCAAGCGTATACGGGATAACCAGATGCGGCTTACGGGTAAGCTGGTTGCCTTCTTCTACCTTAACATTGAGCCAGTAAGGCAGTTCATCAGCGTAGGAGTCAGAGTCGTAGATATAGCCGCCTTGCTCAGCGACCAACTCACGCGTATTGGGGCTATCACGTCCAGTGTACCAGCCTAGAGGCTGACCACCAAGCATGCGTTTAAAGATTTCAGTCGCTTGGCGTACGTGCTCACGTTCTGTCTCACGATACATATATTGATAAGTGATCCAGCGTAGTCCGTGGCTTGCCACCTCATGCCCATCTTCTAGGACACGCTCGATAATATGCGGTGTCTTTTCAGCAGCAGAAGCACAAGTAAAAGTGGTAATTGGCAGACCGTATTCTTTAAAAACATCTAACACTCGCCAAACGCCCACACGGCTACCGTATTCAAAGGCAGACTCGATAGACTGGTGACGATTATTAAATTCTGGTGTACCTAAGACATCTGATAAAAAGCGCTCAGACTGACCATCACCATGCATAACGCTATTTTCTGCGCCCTCTTCGATATTTAGTACGAACTGTACCGCTATTCTTGCACCGCCTGGCCAGTTTGCTTGTGGTGGGTTGCCGCCATAGCCTTTTAGATCGCGTGGATAGGCTTCGTGATTAAAATCGCTGGTAATCTTTTTTGTCATTTTGTTTATCCTTTTATCCTTTATAAAAACAGAGCAATATAGTTGCTCGAAACTTATTAAATAATTGATCAGTACAAAGACAGAAACGTTTGTACTGATTTTTATCAAACAGACTGACTCTTATACTGTGTTTCTCATTCTACTATCGTGTCAGGGTCTACTGCATAAGGGCGCATCAAGACCCAATATACGACACCACCCAATGCAGCGCCTAACAAGAAACCATAACCTTCAAGCTTGGTAAGCGCTGGTATCAGCACCGTGGCAATAGAGAACAAAGCACCGATGGCAAAGGCGATAAGCGCACGAATGTTCCAGCCTTTGTAGTAGTAATAAGCGCCTGTTGGCTGATCAGAAAACAAATCATTCATATCGATATGTTGACGTTTGATCAGGTAGTAATCGATTACCAAGATTCCAAAAAATGGAGCGATGATGGCACCGACAGCATTGACAAAACCAACAATACCGATCTTACTGATAAATGATAACCACAGTGCGCCAACGAAGAAGGCGATAATAGCAGTGATTAAGCCGCCCCTACGAAAGTTAATATGCTTAGGGAACAAATTGGCCAAATCGTAAGCTGGAGGAATAAAGTTTGCGACCATATTGATACCGACAGTAGCGGCAAAAAAGGTCACTGCTGCAATGATAGTCAAGGGTAGAGCGTCCACGCGATCAACGATGTCCGATGGATTGGTCAGCGCTTCACCAAATATGACTAAGGTGCCAGCAGTAATGACCAAAGCAATGAAAGAGAAAAACACCATGTTAATGGGTAGACCCACTAAATTGCCCAAGCGCATATCACGCTCACTACGTAAAAAGCGTGAGAAATCCCCGAAGTTGATGACGACTGCCGCAAAGTAAGCAACCATGGTACCGACGATAGCAGTAAAGGCTTGGATGGAGTTTCCACTGTAATCACTGCCACTTGCAAAAATAGAGTTGATGGCTGGTAGCAACTCAGAACCTGACTGATACCAAATAACCGCCATAAGGACGACCATCACAACATAAACTAGGGGACCTGCCCAATTTAAAAAATGCTTGATCGGTTCGATACCCGCCCAAAATAGCAGGATTTGGAATACCCAAACAATAACAAAAGCAATCCATGCCGTACTGTTTAAACCTAAGAAAGTCGTATCTGGACTGCCTATAAAAATAGCCAGTAAAATGGCGACTGCGGTTGAAGCAAAGTAGGTCTGCACGCCGTACCAAAAAATACCAATAATAGCGCGTAGAATAGCAGGTAAATTAGCACCGTTAATACCCATGCTGGCACGTACTAATACAGGAAAAGGGATACCATATTTGACACTAGGTTTACCAGTTAGGTTCACCATCCACATAACAATGAAGCCTGAGCAGATAATGGCTGCCATTACCCACCACCCACTCAAGCCATAGCTCAAAAACAAGGAGGCTGCAAGGGTATAACCGAATAGACTTTGGATGTCATTAGACCAGACGTTAAATATGGCAAACCAGCCCCAATTACGCTCTGCCGGCTGTAGAGGTGCTAAATCGTCGTTATATAACCTTGAGTTTTTGCGTTCTGGATTAAACTTATTGCAGTCATAAAGAGCAGTGTTTTTATGATTGCTTTGTCGACTTCCTTGCTCATTCGCAGTAGACATCCTTTTCTCCCTTTAGGTTAGAGTCAATCGAAACAAAGATTGTTAACACTTAATAGTATCCATTGTTAACACTTTAAGGATGTCTACGTCATTGGTCAAGATAATTGTTTGTTTAGGGATTAGAAAGCTCAAGATAATTGTTTGTTTAGGGATTAGAAAGCTTATTTATAACCCAGAAGCATACGCTATAATTTGCTGACGCTCTTCATCCGTCAACTGTGTAAGATTGCCAAGTGGCATATAGCCAGTTTGTACCGCCGTTATGATTTTGGCTTTGTGAATTTTCATGTCTTCAGGGGTTTGAAGGACAATACCTGCTGGCGGTGCAGCGAAGCCTTGTTGAGTTGGCTGCACGGCATGACAGGTACTACAACGCGTATGTACGACAGCCATAATAGCATCGTCGGCCGAGGCGTTAACTGGCACAGTTTCGGCAGCAGAACTTTCACTTTCATTCGCATTGGCATTAGAATCGACATTAGAAACAGCACTGGCAGTATTATTGGAGGTGGCCTTAGCAGCAGTAGCATTGTCTGCTTCACTCTCTGTACTAGCAGCAGGGGGCGTACTGTCGGTTACTGGCGCGGCAGCCACTGGAGCACTAGTAGCAGGTAATGGTTCGATTGGCGCTGGGCGCATCCAAATAATTAATAGCACTGTTAGTAATGCCGGGATCCAGAGGAATTTTGTTTGTGTGTTACCTAGGTGTTTTTGGTTAAAGTAATGACGTACAAGGGCGGTGATGATACCGACAAATACCAATATCAACCAACCGTGCGCATGAGAGTACATCATCGGATAGTGGTTGCTAATCATGGTAAAAATCAGCGGTAAGGTAAAATAGTTGTTCATTAGCGAGCGGTTTTTTGCTTGTAGCGCCAAGTCTGCTACTTCTTTACCGGGTTTTTCACCGCGCCGCACACAATCTACAAGCGCGCGCTGAGCTGGCATGATACCAAAGAGTACGTTGCCCGCCATGACCGTACCTAAGATGGCCCCAATATGAATAAAGGAGGCGCGATCGCTGAACAGCTGATACGATCCCCACGTCGCGATGATCAACAATATAAAAATAAGCGAGCTGAAGACAAAGGCGTTTTTGCCTAAGTGACTGCGAACGATCACTTCATAGATGAAATAGCTGCCAAATAAAAACAGTAAGCTTGTCGATATGGCCCCGACGCTACTGCCAAAAGCGACTTTGCTGGGGTCAATCAGATAAGCTGTGGCGTTGGCATAATAGACAATAGAAAGCATTGCCATACCAGTTAGCCACGTCGTATAAGCCTCCCATTTAAACCAGTGCAGGGTTTTTGGCATCTCTTCAGGTTCAAGCTTGTATTTAGCAATCTCATAAAAACCGCCACCATGTACCGCCCATAAGTCGCCTGAGATACCTTTATCGGCTTTCCACTGTGGCGGCTTACGAAGGCTCAGATCTAACCAAACAAAATAAAAAGACGCGCCAATCCAAGCAATCCCAGCGATAACGTGAAACCAGCGAAAAAATAAAGCGACCCAATCGAGAAGATATGCACCCATGTGGCAAGTGTCCTTTTGTCTAATGTTCTTTTATCCAGTGTATGTTTACACTATGACGTACTAAATTTACGAACCGCGATACGTGCTGTAGCCATGTGCGCTAAGTAGTAGCGGTACATGATAGTGACCGTTGTCACTTATCATAAAATCGATGACGACCTGCGGATAAAAAGCCGTTAGGTTTTGGGCATCAAAATAAGCCTGAGTATCAAACGTTAAAGTATAACGGCCAACATCCAAGTGATATTCGGCAATATCAATAGTTGGGTCAAACGACCAGCTATCTGGGGTCACGCGTCCATCAGAGTTGGTGACGCCATTGGCTAATAATGACGCCTCACCGCTTGCGCTTACGCGATGTAGCGTCACTGCGATATCAGCGGCAGGTTTGCCAAGATGGGTATCTAAAATATGTGATGAGAGAGTACCTGACATGATAATTCCTTTTATATATTGAACCAGTAAGGCAAAGTTTAGGTTAAGTGGCGTCTAGCAGTTTTTGTAGGCGTAAACGCGTGATTTTATTTTGCTCAGTAGCGGCATTGGCCAGCTCGGTGTCGCGATCGTTTGGTAAACGCGCTAACAATAAATCAAGCATTTGCTGTGCACTCTTGCCGGTTGCAAATACGATAAAGATAAAACCGAACTTATCGAGATAATCTTGATTGCCCTGAGCCAATGCTGCAATCACTTCATCCTCAGCATCATTTGCGCCTGATTGTTCATGTGCGGCGCTATCTTGAGTGTTACGGTATTTTTCTTTTAGCGAGTCGACGTTGCCGATTTGCGGATGACCGTCGAACGCCTCAAGCAAATTCGCTTCAGTTGTTTGGGCCTGTTGCCATGCTTTGTCGCTACGAGCCAGCAAGGTGTCCATGTCTGCAAAAGGACGTGCATTTGCCATCTCATGCGCCCAGCTGGTACTCGTACAGCAGGTCAGTAGGCGTGAAGTCGCTTCTGCCTGCGAGAGATTGTTAAACTGTGGTAATGTTAAACTCACGGTGACATCCTTTTATTTTTATACAAAAACTCAGTAATATAACTGCCTAGCGTTTATGTAGACTTATATCGTCATAATAAGTTTTATCAATTAAAAACTACGTAAAACCCATGCAAAAGTACTATTACAAAAGTACTATTACTCGGACAGTTATTGCTTTAATATTATCTATTCTGCTTAAACCTGACCATTTGGTCAACTACTTTATAAGAAATACTTGTATTTATCTTGCTATGTTGCATAAAAACTAAGGATTTATTTCAATAGTTTATTAGGATATAGCTACCTATCAATCATACCTAATGGCACAAAATATGGCTCATCAGAACCAAGCGAACACGTCATCTGCCTCAGAGGCATCTTCTCATCGTAGTCAACAAGATATTCGCGCGCAGAATCAAGCACTAATCTTAGCGGCGGCTGAAGAGGAGTTCGTCCTACAAGGCTATCGCGGAGCCACCATGCAAGGTATCGCTGATCGAGCAGGGCTACCAAAAGCCAATATTCATTATTATTTTAAAAATAAGAAGAATTTGTACAAGGCGGTGCTACATTCTATTATTCAAGAATGGAATGAAGGCCTAGTTACTATGACGGTTGATAGTGACCCAAAGACCGTCATCGAAAAGTTTGTACGTACCAAGTTGCATCAAGCGTTTGCAAATCCGAACCGGCATAAGCTATTTGCGCTTGAGGTCATTGGCGGTGCACCGCATCTCCACGACTTTATGTCGACCACGATGAAAGAGTGGGCACTTGAAAAAACGCAGGTAATGAAGATATGGCACGAGCAAGGCAAAATAAGTATTGCTGATCCCTTACAATTGCTGATTTTGATTTGGGCGACAACCCAAAGGTATGCTGAGTTTGAGACAGAAATCGTCGGTTTAATGGAAAAAAATGCTTATGATAAGCAAGATGAGGCGCGGGCAGCTGAGTTTTTGGTGCCGTTTATTTTGCGTGGCTGCGGTCTTTAATAGTAAGTATAGACTCTTGTTTTATAAAGACAAAACCACTTTAACGCTAGTCGCATTGGTCAATGCTCTATCGCTAAAGTGGTGATTGAAGTGCAACGAAAGCTTTTGTCTGACTCTCTTTGTTTGTTCGATTAAGTTATGTGCAAATCATAACGTTTGACCTTCTACGTCAACCTCACTCTGAGACATTTCGCGAACAGGCCTTAGTTCATCATCAGCATGCTGCTCTGGCTCATCAAACTCAACACCATAACTTTTTGGTAAAATCATATCAAGAACGATAGCAACGATACCTGACATGGTCACCGCTGAGCCAAAGATATTACGGAAAAACTGCGGCGTTTGGGCAAATACATCAGGGACAAAAGCAACACCCATTGAGAGACCTAACGAAGTTGCGATGATTAAGATATTACGATGGGTAAAGTCCACGGTTGATAGGATGCGGATACCTGCAGTCGCTACCGTTGCAAACATCAGTAATGTCACCCCACCTACGACAGGTTTTGGTAACTGGGTAAAGATGGCGCCCAAAACAGGGAATAAACCCATGATGAATAAGATAGCACCAACATAAAAACCGACGTAACGACTGGCAATGCCCGTCATCTGAATCACGCCATTATTTTGACTAAAAGTCGTCACTGGGAAGGTGTTAAATACAGCAGCAATCAGCGAGTTGACACCATCACCTAATACACCACCCTTAATACGTTTTTCATATACTGGGCCTTTGATTGGTTCGCCTGAAATCATTGAGGTGGCGGTTAAGTCACCTGAGGTCTCAATACTAGTAATAATATACATAAAGGCGATAGGAATAAAAGCTTGCCAGTCAAAACCAAAACCGAATTTAAAGGGTACGGGTAGGGTAAATACGGGGGCTTGAGCGACTAAAGAGAAGTCAATACGTCCCATAAGCATTGCTACAAATAGACCGAGCATTAATCCAATAAAGATAGCACTTGAGCGAATTACTTTATTGTTAATAATGCTAATAAGTACCACACTGACCAACACCCCGCCGCCCAGTAGCAGATTTTGCATACTTCCAAAATCTTCTGCACCAACGCCGCCTGCCAGATCAGTCAATCCCACTTTGGTCAATGACAGACCGATAGTCACAATCACACAGCCTGTAACGATAGGGCTCATCAAAGACTTAAGCTTGGTAATAAATTGGCTTAAAAAGATTTCGACAAAAGCACCAAGAAACGAGACACCAAAGATGACAGAGAGTATCTCCTCCGGGCTACCGCCTCGATTTTTTACCACAAAACCTGCTGCCAATACCGCAGCTAAGAAGCCAAAGCTGGTGCCTTGTAATGCCATAAGGCCAGAGCCTACAGGTCCAACCTTGCGCGTCTGAATAAAGGTAGCAACCCCAGATACCATTAAAGCCATGCTAATAAGGTAGGGTACGTGCTCACCCAAACCCAAGACACCACCAATAATTAATGAAGGGGTAATAATGCCTACGAAAGCGGCAAGCACATGCTGTACCGCTCCCAAAAATGCTTTTGCAGGAGCAGGACGGTCATGCAATCCGTATAACAAATCAGGGTTTCCTTGAGTATTTTCACTCATTTTGGCTTCCTCCTAAGGTGACTTTTAGTCCAATCTTTGTCGGTAACATTAAGCGATACAAGGGATGTCTAGGCTAGAACCCTTATATGGCCGAGTCCTATTAACGACTCGTATTAATTAGCTGTTTAACAAAGAGTCGCACTGATCCTTGTGCTAATAAATAAAACTGGCAGCGATCATTGATTGCTGTTAGCTGTTTATTTATTAAACCTACTAATCATCTTACCCTAAAACCTGACTAGTTGGTCAGCTATATTAGGGTATAGTGAAAGCGTTAGTCATTGCAATGTTTTTTTTCAAATTGGTGCGTTTATTTATTTTTAGATATGGTTGATTAGCTAGTTGTGGTGCAAGTTGTTGACTTTAGACGTCACTATTGGATGCTGGGAGTAAGCAAGTGAGAAGGTTTTTATTTACACACACGCTTTGATACAACGATTAAAGTAAATTTCTCATATTAATTATTGCCAAAATGTTATTACTCCGTTATTATGCCTCTCACTATTAAATGCTAATCATTATCATTAACATTTATAATATTTTTTTCTATATATAACTAACAATGATTAATAAATTCAATTATTGCAAAGCTAGTCATTGTAAGACCAGGTAAGTATTTGAAAGGTGAGTCGAGGCAAGGACCATTTATAAACGGCTTTTAATAGCAATTCTAAAAATCTAATTTTGATCGTCATTAAAGTGAGTGTGTTATGCGTGAAGTAAAGTTACCAATCTCGTCCAATCAATTGACCGTGTTATCTATGGGCGTGGCAGCCATATTGTGGACGCAGGCAGCCAGTGCGGCAGCAGAAGACATGCCAAGTACTACGCTACAGACCATTACCGTTACGGCCAATAGCTCAGTACGAGATAAAGTACAAAAGGATGGCGTGTATGTCGAAGACTATACACCAGCTGCACAGGCAAGCCACTTAAGTGATTTTTTGGATGTCATACCAGGGGTTGAGGTCGGTGGCACCTCATCGGTCAATCAGCGCGTGCGTGTGCGTGGTCTTGATGATACCAATCTTAAAGTCACCGTTGATGGCGCGCGTCAAGAAGGCGCGATGTTTTATCATATGGGTGATATCACCATCGATCCAGACCTATTAAAACAAGCAGAAGTGGCAGTGGGTAACAACTCTGTCACGCTAGGTAACGATGCCATCGGCGGCGCAGTAGCATTTGAAACGGTCGATGCAGTAGATTTACTCAAACCGGGTCAAAAGGTCGGTGCCAAACTACACGCAGGTTATGCCAGTAATAATGATGAGCTACTTACGTCAGCGACTGTGTATGGTGCGCCAACAGACAATATCGACCTATTGGCTTATTATGGCAAGCGCGATACCGACTCTGGTGAAGATGGCGACGGCCGTGAGCTTTATGAGGACAGTGAGAGCGAAAACATCTTATTAAAAGCAGGCGCGTATATTGGTGACGATCATCATGTCGGTGCAAGCTTTAGCCGTACCGAAAAAGAAGGTGTTTTCCCATTCCGTCCAGATTTTCCAAGCCTTCCTAACAGTCGTGGTCTTGATGTAATCCCACAAGAAATAAAGCGCGATACTTATACGCTCGATCATAACTTTAATCCAGCAAACTCACTCATTGACGTTGATACCACCGTTTATCAAACAGAAACGCAGATTCTGCGTGATTCTGAAGACGTAGGCAACTTTGATTTTGATGCAAAAGTAAAAACCACAGGTGTTAAGATTGAAAATACCAGTGTTATTGACACAAATAGCGGTCGTCATAAGCTAATCGTAGGCGCTGAGCACTACGAAAAAGAGTCAGAGATGGCACGTGATGGTTCTGCAACTGCGAATGATGATGCCAATAACACCTCAGTCTATCTAGAAGACCAATGGCAAATGGGCAAACTGACGCTGACACCAGGTGTACGCTACGACCGCTATGAGTCTCCTGAATTTGTGGCGGGCGGTTCTACTTATGACAATGTGGTTGGCGCGCTAGCAGCCAGCTACGAGATTGCGCCGCGTACGCAAGTGTTTGCCAGCTACACAGAGCTGTTTAATGGCCCAGATTTAGGCCAAACTGTCTTTAACAGCAATGGCGAGGGTATTTATGTCAATAATGACCTTAAGCCAGAAGAAGGCTATAACTCTGAGGTAGGTGTGGCCACCACGCTACGCGATTTAACCATTGCTGATGATGCGCTACAATTGAGTGCTAAATATTTTAGATCCAATATCGAAAACTATCAGCAGTTTATGCGTACAGGTGGTCGCCCTGGTAGATTTGGGATTGACTGTGAGACCGGCGCGATAGGCGGTGACTGTCAAGGTATGTTCAACAGTGATGAAGACTATAAAATAGATGGTGTTGAGCTGGCTGCTAACTACACTACTCGTGACTTTGGCATGGGGCTGAGCTACTCACGTGCTCGTAGCGAAGGCGATAAGACAGGCAATAGTATCCCATCAGTGAGTGGCAGCGGTGCTGACTCGGGCGATCGCTACATGGTGAACTTAGATTATGCAGCTAATGATATGGTTGATTTAGGCTGGCGCAGTACTTATGTGGCATCTATTACTGATAATCAAGGTGAGACTAAGCCAAGCTATGATGTGCACGATGTGTATGTGAACTATTCACCACGTCAGTTTGATGGTCTAAAAGCCACCGTTGGGGTTTATAACTTATTTGATGAGACTTATGCCAGTCACGCATCGCGCTTAAATACGGCTGATGCTACGGCTACAGATTTTGAGATGGGTCGTAATATCAAAACCTCTTTGACCTATCAATTCTAAAAGTCGTTAACTCTAAAATCTATCAGCTCTGACTGCATAATCGTAGTGTGACTGATGAAAAATAAAAAGCCAGCTGTCTGACGAGGAGAGCTGGCTTTTCTTATCGTAATTTTAGACCTCACCAAGATGGTTGTATGACTGTGCTACTGGTATAAATTTTCTTTGCGTGCTGCTTACACAGAGGCTGCACAAAATTCATCCCAGTAGCACTGTATCGTTTTTAAAGTGGGTTAACTAGACAGCTAAAAGGATAAAAAATGACCAAACCTAATCCAAGAGTATTAGAAGTAAAAGGCATCGCCGATATCACGCCGAACATGCGCCGCATTACGCTTGGCGGAGCGGGCATGCAAGACTTCCCAATCGAGCAAGAAAGCGCCTATATCAAACTGATGTTTGCAGGGGAGGCAGGAAAAAAGCCCATCATGCGCACTTATACCATTATCCAGCAACGTGACGATGAAATCGATGTCGATTTTGTCTTGCATGGTCTCAACCACAAAGGCGCTGAAGGCCCTGCCTCACATTGGGCCAAAACCACACAAATCGGTGATACTATTTTGATCGGGGGGCCTGGCGCCAAAAAGCTTATCAATCACGAGGCGGATTGGTTTTTATTGGCAGGAGACATGACCGCGCTGCCCGCCATCACGGTAAACTTAGCACAGCTGCCCGAGGATGCCGAGGGTTATGCCGTCATCGAGGTGCTGAGTGAGGACGATATCCAGCCGCTACAAAAGCCGAAGAATATAACGCTTGAGTGGGTAATCAATGCCGAAGCAAGCAGCAGTCATTACCCCATTCTTGAGCGTATTAAGACGCTAGGCTGGCCGGCTGGTGAGGTGGCAGTGTGGGCGGCGTGCGAGTTCAATAGTATGCGAGCGCTGCGCCAGTACTTCAAACAAAAAGAAGTGGCTAAGAGTCATCTTTATATCTCCAGCTACTGGAAACTTGATAGCAATGAAGATGAGCATAAAATCGTCAAACGCGAAGATGCTGCATTAGGGTTATAAGGTGACGTAGCCACAGTCCTGCTTAACTATAACTATAACAATGTATCGACAATTACTGGCCGACCTTGATGATTGAGTACCGTCACATCGACGTTATATAAATCTTTCATGGTAGCTTTAGTGATGACATCGACAGGCTGCCCAACCGCCATCACTTGGCCAGTTTTCATCATGACCACGGTATCGGCAAACTGCGCGGCTTGGTTGATATCATGTAGGACGATGACCACGGTTTTTTGCTGACTGCAGCTAAGCTCGCGCAGCTCACGCATCAGACGCCCTGCATGGTACATATCCAGATTGTTTAGCGGCTCATCGAGCAACAGATACGGCGTGTCTTGGCAGACAATCATCGCAATCAGCACGCGTTGCCGCTGACCACCAGAGAGCGTCGATAAAAAACGCTCGGCTAATGGCTCAAGCTCAAAACGCGCGATCACTTCCTGCACTTTTTGCTCATCCTCCGCGCTTGGTTGTCCTTGATGATACGGATAGCGGCCAAACATCAGCAGCTCATGCACGCGCAGGCGACCTTGCACTTGGTTGTCTTGCCCGAGCATCGCCACCGTCTTAGCCAAAGTGCGCGCAGGGCAGCTGACAATATCATGCTCACCAAACATCACCTTCCCAGACTGTAGCGGTTGTAGCCTTGCCATGACCGAAAATAAGGTAGATTTGCCCGCGCCATTGGGGCCGATTAGGGCAATCACTTGGGCGCTTGGTAAGGATAAGTCGATGTCATGCAGGATTTGTTGCTTGCCGATATGGTGGGAGATATTATCGAGTTTAATCATAATAATTCTTATTTTTTAGATAAATTTTAATCAGTTTTAAATAGTTTATGATTTTTTATATAGGTCAATATGACATGTCATCAACGCCGCTGGGTCATAAATATCAGTAGCAAAAACACCAAGCCGCCCGCCAGTTCAATCACCACGGATAACACTCCCGCCATGCCGAGTACTTGCTCAAACAGCGTCTGACCGAGTACCAAACAAATCATCGCCACCAAACTGACCAATATCAGGCGCTCGCTATGATACATATGCCGTGCGATGCGATTGGTCAAGGCGCAGACCAGCAAGCCAAAAAAAGTCACCGGCCCGACCAATGCCGTGGCGGTGGCGACCAATACCGCAATGACCGTCAACAGCCCAAATGCGAGGCGTTGATAATTAATGCCCAAATTAATCGCTTGCGCCTTACCTAGCATCAAGACATCGCATTGATAGCGCCAGCGCCAAATACACAGCGCGCTAATGGTGCAAATAATGAAGCTAATCCCCAATAGCTGCGGGTTGACGGTATTAAACTGCGCGTAACTGGCCGACTGCACCACGACAAAATCATCGGGGTTAATCAGGCGCGCAATCAATGCTGATAAGCTGCGAAACAACACCCCAAAGATAACGCCCACCAGTATCAGCCGCGTCAAATCCTGACTGCTTTTTGAGAACAGCAGGCGAAACAATAATAACGACGCGCCAAACATCAGGACAATCTCAAGGGTGAATTTGGCAATAGGATTGATGCTGGTAAAGCTCATTGCCCCCAAAAAGAACACCAATAAGCTTTGGAGCAGCACATACAGCGAGTCAAAGCCCAGTAGAGAAGGGGTCAAAATAGGATTGTGCGTTAAGGTTTGAAAGAGCAGAGTCGATACGCCAATCGCATAGCCGACCACCATGAGTGCCAGCAGTTTTTTACCTCGTAGTGGCAAGGCAAAATCCCAATGACCATTGACATTGAGCGTCAAAAACAGCGTCATCGAGACCAGCAAAATAACGGTGGCAATCGCCTTTGGATGATTGCTGATCCATGCCCAAAGCTGAGCCAAGCGATTCTGGCTAGAGGGGGTTGCGTGGCTCTTGTTATCTAAATTATTGTTTTTTAAACGACGTTTCTCTGAGTCAGTCTTTGTAGAGCGGCCAGTTATAGAGCCATGCTTAGAGGGTGAAAACATACGTAAATCCTACTATGCTACCTGTAATATAGTCAATCCCATATAAAAACGATACAGCGAGATGAAAAGTTATTTTTCGTAGCATCTGTCGGCGTAGGCACAGCACGCAAGAAAAATTTATACCAGTAGCGCTATATTTCTTTGAAAGTGTATCAGCTATATTCTATAAAGTTCTTGCTTAACCACCAGCGACAGGGGTAATAAACACCACACTATCGCCGTCATGGATTTGTTCTGTCCACTTAACGAAGTAATCGTTGACAGCGACCCGCAGCTCAGATTGCGGACGACTAAAGCCATGCTTTTGATGAAGCTGTTCGTATAGCTGGCTCAATGAGGTCGATTGCGCCACGCTAATGGTTTCTTGCTGGCAGCCAGCTTCATCAGCGAGGCTAGCAAAGTATAAAACATTAATATCCATGGCGGTATCAACGCTGGTTGCTGTTTCAGTTTCTGGCTCAACGATTTTTGATTCAATAGCGCTCATCACACTCTCCATTCTTTACAAGCTACTTGGCTTTGTGTTCAATGCCTTACTGTCTTGAAAAAACTGTTTTAAAAGAAGTCTTATAATCCTAAGCATGACTATAATCTGATTTTCCGCCCGTTTTTTTTAGCAAATGTACATTATCAATGACAATATCATGCGATATGGCTTTAGTCATGTCATAGATGGTTAGGCACGCCACGCTTACAGCGGTTAAGGCTTCCATCTCGACACCCGTTTTATGCGTGACTTTGACAGTTGCACTGACGGTTATGCTGTTGCACGCATCATCATATTCAAAGGTTAAACCAATCTTATCTAATGGTAGTGGATGACACAGCGGGATCAGATCGTGGGTGCGCTTGGCGGCCATAATACCTGCTATATGGGCAGTTTGCGTGATGCTGCCTTTTTTAGTCATGCCATCAGCGGCTTTAATCTGCTGATAAATCTCGTTTGGAAACCGTACTTGCCCTGCTGCACTGGCTTCTCGTGTGGTAGCAGTTTTACCACTGACATCGACCATAGTAATATCGCCATCGTTGTCCAAATGCGATAAAGTGGATTGGGCCGCAGTAGCTTGGTTGTTTGCTTGGCTATTACTGTTCATTTATCCATTCTCTTACGTTTCTTATAAATTACTTAATGATGCACAAGCACGAGCAAAGTCTGCTGGCATATTAAAATTGGTCAAATGCTGCCAGTTGCTTGCTAAAGGCACCGCTTGCGTCATAGGCTGAATAAAGGCCATCACTCGCCGCCCGCCATTATCAATATAGGCTTTTAGATCAGGCTCAATGCTTAACTGATAAAGCCCTAATAATGGATACAAATGGCGCTCATCGGTTAAGCAAATGATCTGCTTATGATAAGCTTGGTTTTTGCGGGTTTGACTATCCTTTATTTGGATTGTTACAGGCTGCAATTTTTGCCATAACTCTGTAGCCGGTATCAGACTATCACAGCTAATCACCATTAACCAAGATGACTGGTTTTCTGTTATAGCATCTGACGAATAAGTCTTTATCACGGTTTGCAGGGCCGACTCGATAGCGACCAATGCCCCGCCCGTGTGAATTTGGCTGTTACTAATCCGACCGTTACTATTTTGGCCAGCGCTATTTTGTCTCTCAGCATTCTGGCCATTAATCGTATCAGCGCCATAATCAGTAACATGCATAATAGGCGCTTGAGAGTCGCTATCCATCAGATCGGAATCAATATAAAAGCCGCGCCCATTATCGGCAATCATAATAGGCACGTTTTTGTTATTGCCAGTATGAGCTTTAGCTAAATCCAGCGCCTGCCGTACATGATAGTCTAGCAAGCGCTCGCCTGTCGGTAGAGTAAGCTCCGCTTTGGGCGTGCCCATACGGCTAGACGCGCCACCTGCTAAAATAACAATACCAGCCAAACTGTCTAAGCAGTTCAAACCATTTGAACCATTTATAGTATTTATCATAGCCACACTTTACTTATCCTCGCATCAGTCGTGGCTTGGGTTTTGTGCCATAAAATGGGGTACAAAATTGCACGGTCGCGTACGGCTATCGAACTGCGCTTTGAGGATGTTTTCCCAGCCCGTACGGCACGCGCCCGATGAGCCTGGCAAACAAAAGATACCCGTGCTGTTTGCCATGCCTGCAACCGCGCGCGACTGTACCGTTGACATGCCAATCTCATCTTTTGAGATCAGACGAAACATCTCACCAAAGCCGTCGATAGATTTATCAAACAATACCTTTACTGCCTCTGGCATACTGTCTCTGATAAAAAACCCTGTACCGCCAGTGGTAATAACCGCGTGGACGTTTGGATCAGCAATCCAGCCACTAATCACCGCTCGTATCTGATAGATATCATCGGTAATCAGCTTGCGATCCGCCAGATGATGACCTGCGTCGGTCAGGCTATCTGCTAGGTACTGTCCTGACGTATCTTCTGCAAGAGTGCGACTATCAGAAACGGTCAATACGGCAATATTAAGTGGGGTAAACTTAGCAGCAGGTTTGCTCATAGGGATTCCTCAAAGATACAGTTTATGATTCAAATATAGATTTCATGATTAGAGTACAGTAATGCTAACCACCGATAATTGATAAGTTATGCATAATGCCGCTATTAGACTCATGCAAATGATGGTGCTCAGGCTTAATCGGCATAAAATTGTGCAAAGTTTCCACCAAACCTTGCACATCCCCTGTTTGCAGATGCTGACGAATATCATAGTTACCTTGGTCAAATAAGCACAGATGCACCTTACCTTGACTGCTTACCCGCAGACGGTTACAGGTCTCACAAAAATGCGCGGCATAAGGGGCGATCATACCGATGCGACCAACATAGTCTGGATGACTATACTCTACCGCTGGACCATCACTACTACCTCGTACGTGTGGTTGCCAGCCGTGCTCAGTCAGATAATCGATGATGGTATCGGAATGTGCATGCTGAGCAAAAAACAGATCACTGTTATCACTGGTTTGCATAAATTCAATAAATCGGTAAGTAACGGGTCTGTCTTTGACATAATCGATGGCGTCCATCAAGTTTTCAAACGCGGTCTCTGCCATCAAAACACTGTTTATCTTTAGCTTGATATCCGTGGTATTTAATAAAATATCCATATCAGTAAGCAGCTGCGGTAACGTATTAAAGCCGGTCATCTTATGAAAGGTATCAGCATCAAAGCTGTCCATGCTGATATTCAACTGATTTAGTCCAGCCGCTTGCCAACTCGCTAGGTGTTTACCGAGTTTATAACCGTTACTGGTCATAGCGACAGTTTCGATACCTGATGTCTGTTTGATGGTTTGAATAATCTCAACCACATCACGGCGAATAGAAGGTTCACCACCCGTGATTCTCACCTTTTTGGTGCCGACTTGCGCAAACCCACGAATCAGTGTTGCAATCTCAGGAACGCTAAGCTCATCATCAGGACGCTTGCCTTGATAACCATTTGGTAGGCAATATTCACAGCGAAAATTACAAAAATCAGTGATAGACAGACGCAGATAAGTCAAGCGACGAGAGAAACCGTCCATTAAAGGCTGATGGGCATCAATCGTACTAGCAGCAGGTGCAGTTATAGATGACGCTCTATAACTATCAAACGTAGTATGTACAGAGGTAGGCGAATATATCTGAGCACTGCCTATCCGAGCATTACTTATTTTAGTATTGTCATCATTCATAATTTACTGCCATTAGTATTGCTGGTTATCAGCATTACTTTTTTATTCGGAGTTATCAACCTATTGTAACGTTTATTTCGGGTTTTCTTGTAGTCATCTTATAGTAAATTGGCAAGCGCTTAATCAATGATGTAGCCAAGGAAAAGGCTGGACGGTCACGGTACTGTCCGCTGCCACGTCGCCGCTATCCTTATCTAACACAATAAAGCAATTGGCATGGCTTAGCTGTTTGATTCTGTGTGATTGCTGACTTGCGAAGCTCTCAACTTGATAACTTCCTGCTACATTTTGCGACAATATACCGCGCTGAAAGTCTTTGCGACCGACTGATTTTTTTACGTCATTTATCAGCGTCGCTTTGACGTTTAATTGCATAGGTTGTTCTGATAAGCTAGCGCCTGACATCTGCCACAATGCTGGTATCACAAACTGCAGCGCCCCGACGACCGTGGATAACGGATTGCCTGGTAAGCCGAAGTATAATACTGGTTTATCAAGTTCTTTGTTTAATTCACCAAACACAAAGGGCTTGCCGGGTTTCATCGCTACTTTATAATGGTTAATCTGCCCGAGCTGCTCGATGACGGTAGTCAAAAAATCATAATCGCCCACCGATACGCCAGCGGTCGAGATCAGCACATCACAGTCTTGCATAGCTGCACTGACAGCCGCAGTCGTCTTATCCAAATCATCGGGAATAATGCCGTAATCACGAATGGTAATGGGCAAATCTGCCAGCAGGCTCTTGAGAGTTGGGGTATTGGAATTATATATTTGTGCAAGGCTTGTGAGCTCATCACCTACAGCGACAAGCTCATCGCCAGTCGCAAGTAGTCCTACGATAAGTGGCTCAAATACTTTTACTTGGCTAATGCCTAAATTGGCAAGTAGGCTAATGTCAGCAGGGTTAATACGTTTGCCTACTTTTAAGACCGCTTCACCTGACTTAATCTCTTCACCTTGGCGGCGAATATTATTATTCACTTTGGCCGCTTGTGTGAGCGTTATCGCGTAAGTCTGCGACTTATCAACCGTGTCTTTTATCTCCGCAAAACTGGTGTTCTCTTGCATGATAACCGTATCACAGTCACTTGGCACGACTGCGCCTGTAAAGATACGTACGCCTTGTCCCGCTACAAGCTGACCCGTGTAAGCACTGCCCGCTTGCGACTCCCCAATGATGTCAATGGTGTCGTCTTTGGCAAGCACGCTGCCTTGAGCAATCGCATAGCCATCCATCGCAGAGAGGTTTTGTCTGGGTATATCAAAATTTGATTTGATATCTTCCGCCAGTATTTGATTGCGGCTATCCAATAGCTCACAATTATTGATGACTCTTTGTTGTAGAGGAAAGTCGTTATTGTTGTAATTGTCTATGCGCAGCTTTATCGCTGATTGCAATTCTTCCATAGTAATCATAAGGGTTACTCTTTCTTATTTATAATATTAAAGATCAAAAAACCGTGACGTAAAAATCACTCAATCTCAACTATCAAGCCATCTCTGTGCTCTAGCATGAGCAAGTTGACTTGGTGTGTCAATATCATAACTGAGTCGATGATTCTTTACGGTACTCATTTGATGAGGCGCCAGTCCTCTAATTAAGTGACGTAACCCTTTATCCCCTGTTAGCGATACTTGCCATTGCGTTAGTAGCTTGTAATCAATGACTAGAGGCAGTCCAATAATATTTTTGTTTGAGGGACTATTAGCGATACTTTCAACCAAATTTTGCTCATCACTCCAATTATTTGAACTGCTATATCTGCTAGCAACTACCCTCTGCGACCCTGCCAGCAAGACTTGCAAATGCTCTTTATTAAGAAGCACTTGATCAACGCCTATGATTAATACTCGGTCCACTGCCAAACTCTCGCGACTCTCTAACTCTTTTAACGCATCTATACCTAAATATAAACTGTGCGCCATACCGATTTTGGGTGCTGGATTTACAACCGTGTGAATAACAGCATGCTGTGCTGCCAACTTAGCCACCGCCTCTGCTATTAATGAATTATCCTCAGGAATAACTATGATAATAGCTTGCGGCTGAGTCGCTAATGCAATCTTGGTCATATAGCAGATTAAGGGTTCACCATCTTTGCGGAGGAGTTGTTTCGCTTCACCCAAACGCTGGCTTAATCCACTCGCTAGAATAATAGCGGCATGATTTTGAGTCATCATACGTGGCTCATCATAGTTACGTCCCTATTGTCTAAATCTACACATTTAGCTGGCGATACTTGATTATGCATGACCGCATTTATCTCTGCCATAATACCAAGTGCCAAGGCTTCAGGGCCATCACCACCTAACTTATAGCCGATAGGATAATGCAGTTTATTAATCCCTGCATTTAAAACATTAGGGTCAGCTTTGGTCGCACTAATCTCGTTAATTAAACGCTCGGTACGATAGCGCGGGCCTAATTGTCCAAGGTACTTATAATGATTGGCATGCTCTAGTAGGGTTGCAAGGCGAGTACGGTCTTGAGTCAAACTATGTGACATAAGCGCCACTGCCGCATTTTCACTTAGCGCCAGCAACTCATCTGTCGCATCAAGGGGCAACTGCGTCACCATATCTGTCTGAGAAAAACGTAAGCGAGTCGCGTACCTTGGACGACTATCTATAACTGTGACATGCCAATCTTGCATTTTTGCCATTGTCACCAGCGGCATGACATCATTGCCTGCCCCGCAAATCAGTAGACGTATCTGTGGCTGTATGCTTTGTACGAGCCACCCTGTTGCCAAGTTAGCGTTGTCACCATTGTTATCATTGTCATCACCTTTTACAACGATGTACTCGGCATTTTTATCGATAAGCTCGTGTTGTGCTAACTTTTTAACCGTATCTACGATCGCACTTGAAGTGTTAGCTCCAGCTTGATTTGACCCGTTATTGATACCGATGCTATCAGCGCCAATTGTGGTGATTTGTCCTGACTCAGTATAATTATCCAGATCAATACGCATACCGATTTTAAGTTTAGAGCTTGAATCTTGATGATTAGCAAAATGAATGAGGGTTGCAATTTTTTTTGGCTGCTGAGTTGTACGCACTTGCTGAACAGCAGTTAATAAAGACATGGCGGATGTCAGACGCTCAAACAATACATGTACACGCCCATTACAGCCTAGACCAAAATTCATTTCATCCATTTCATAGTATAAATCATCATGCGACTCGTCACTCACATCGTTTTGTGTCAGCTCAGAATCAGGTTTAGCCTTGCCATCCTCAGTATAGGCAATATCATCACCCGTTTGGTAGACTTGTACGCTTGCGCCATTACGAGTCAGCCAAAAGGCGCGTTTGATAATATGTGGCTCAAGACAGCCGCCACTAATCATCCCCACTGAACGCCCATCCTCTAAAATGAGCATCATAGCTCCAGCCCGGCGATATGCTGAACCTTCGGTACGAACCACCGTTACCAGTACAGCATCAACTTTTTGTTGCTGAGCCTCGCGTGCCAGCTTAAGAATGTCAGCGATTTGATTCATAACGCCTCTTGTTTTGCTTATGTTATAACTTGCTTGTGTTACAAACAGTTAGGTTGTAAAAACCCGCTACTTAAGCGGGTTTCTTTAATAAAGCAGTTTCTATTAAAAACGGTACTCGTATTTAAGATTACTCTGGCATCTCAGCAAGCAGCTTATCAAGCGTAATCGGAAAATCATAAACACGCACACCGACTGCATTATAGATGGCATTAGCAATGGCTGCCGCCGAACCTGAAATGGAGGTTTCTCCTATCCCTTTGATATGCATAGGGTTGGTATAGGGGTCATCCTCTTCTAACAAAATCACCTCCAACTGCGGTACGTCAGCATTGACGGGCACATGGTACTCGGCAAGGTCATGGTTACATAAGCGGCCATCATGCTTGTCATGAATAACCTCTTCCATCAAAGCAGAGCCAATTCCAAATATCATACCGCCATAACACTGTGAAGTTGCCAACTTATGGTTGAGAATACGTCCTGCTGCATACACGCCAGTCATACGTTTGACGCGGATCTCACCGGTGACTTTATGTACCGCAACTTCAGCAAAGTTGGCTCCAAACGAGGCTTGGCGATGGTTTTTTTCATTTTTTCCTGGTTTGATTTGGCCTTTGGCGCTGATTTCTTGCTCGTCAAACTCAGCGATGATATCGGCTAGTGCATAGGACTGATCACTACTGAAGTCATATTGCTCGGTTGCTGTTTTTAGCTTTGATGCCGATTCTGGCAGCGGTATACCCGTTTTCTCTGACGCTTTTTCTGCCAAATCTACGGCTTTATCTACCAAGCCTGAGACTTTATTAGCCAATTTTTCATCAACAAGCTCTGTAACTTTTTCTTTCCCCGCATCGATAGCCGCTTCTGTCTTGCTAGACTCATGCTCACCTGATTTTTTAATTTGACCGTTATCTATACGAATGGTATCGGTATGTAGACCTACTTTTTTGGCTAATATGGCGCGTAACTGCTCACAAGCCAAATAAACCCCACTACCAGCACTGGCCGCGCCAAAACTACCGCCAGAACCTGATGCTGGTGGCAAATCACTGTCGCCAAGTTTCATCTCGATGTGATCGATAGGCAGACCCAGTAAGTCGGCTGCGACCTGAGTAAAGACGGTATAAGAACCTGTCCCAATATCTGTCATATCAGTTTCGATAATGGCTTTGACGCCAAGCTCTTTTGAGCCATCTACTTGTAGTATCGCCCGCGCTTCAGAGGGTTGTAACGTGTTACCACGAGAGGTGCCAGACATACCGGTACCTATCCACCAGTCGCCTTCTAGTCGGCTGGCAGGTTTGGGATTATGCTGATCCCAACCAAATGCTTCAGCGCCTTTTTCCATACAGGCGACCAGCTGACGTGTGGAGAACGGAATCTCTTTGCTGGGGTCTTCTTCAGGTTCGTTCCGGCGGCGCAGCTCAATAGGATCCATCTCAAGCTTGTTCGCCAGCTCATCCATCGCACACTCAACAGCAATCATACCCACCGCTTCACCAGGAGCACGCATAGAGCCTGATAATACGTGATTCATATCCACCATCTGATAGCTGACGCGGCGATTCTCTCCACGATACAAGAAGTGAGTGGATAATGCTGTTGGTTCAAAGAACGCCTCGCCTGGCAAATTGCTGGTCGTGGTATCGTGAATAAAGGTATTAATAATACCGTCTTCATTACAACCAATAGCAATACGCTGACGAGTGTTTGAGCGTCTTATCGTCGCCTCCATCACTTGCGGACGCGTCATAGTAATCAGCACCGGACGACCGACTTCTTTAGAAGCAATAGCGGCAGCAATAGATTCTGGTGCAATACCAAGCTTACTACCAAAACCGCCGCCCACATAATATGAGATCAGCTCGACTTGATCTTTATTCAAATCTAATGCGTCCATCACTTGCTGCTTACAAGAGGCGATCATCTGGTTTGAAGTGTACAAAACCAGCCTATCATCTTCCCAATGTGCCAAAGTAACGTGCGGTTCCATCGGTGAATTGCTCTGACTTGGAGTATGGTACACACTATCAAGGGTGACAGCTGAATCAGCAAGGCCTTGTTCTGGGTCACCGTGCTTAGCATTCTTATCCGAACCCTTTTTCTCATTTACCTCGTGGGCGTTAGGTAGCTCTTTAGTAAAATCCAAAGCCGCTTGGTCGGTTTCATCTTTATAAGTGACTTTAAGCGCCTTGGCACCTTCTGTCGCTGCTTCAAAAGTTTCAGCGACAACCACTGCGATGGGCTCGCCATGATAAAAAACCTCGCTCACACCCTGAGTCGGTGCTTCGGTCTCACCGCCTTGCTGTGAGTTACGTAAGAAGCGCTTAGGGTCGGTGACGACTTTAATAATACCTGGAATATCTGCAATCGAGTCGCTATCGATTTTTTCAACTTTTCCTTTTGCGATGGTCGAGCTAACCAAGACACCATACACTTTATTGTCTAATTGAATCTCTGCCGAATAATGGGCCTGACCGCTAACCTTTAACGAGCCCTCGACGCGGTTAATGGGTTTACCCACCAAATTACTTGCTGTTTTGTCGAATAATGTTTCAACAGGCTCATTCATTTTTTCTTTATTGGTAAGCTCTGACGGTAATACTGAATCTAATAATGACATGATTATGCTCCCTCGCCCGCTAGTGCACGCTTAATGACTTGTTTTAGCAAACGGCGTGTTAGTGGTATTTTGAAATCGTTTTGACCACTACCTTTAGCATTTTTTAACAACAAATCTGCTGCCTGCTTGATAGTGTCATCGTCACCCTGCGTATCCGTCAGTAAATCTTCCACGTCTTCATTGCGCCATGGCTGAGTACCAATACCACCAAATGCTAAGCGTACTGTCGCCAAATTGCCATTATCATCAGCGTCTATCACAGCTGCACACGATACCAGCGCAAAAGCGTAAGAGGCGCGGTCACGCACTTTGTCATAAGTGTGCATACCTTTAATAGGCGCTGGCAGCACGACATGTGTGATAAGCTCGCCCGACTCTAAAACGTTTTCGATATGGGGGGTGTCCTTTGGCAGACAATAAAAGTCTTTTATTGGAATCTGCCGGGTCGAGCCATCGGTTTTGGCAGTCTCAATCGTTGCATCAAGCAGACGCATAGCGACTGCCATATCAGATGGGTGCTGAGCAATACAAGCGTCACTTGTGCCTAAAATTGCAAGGGAGCGGTTCTCACCATTAATTGCAGGGCAGCCGGTGCCGGGTTCACGCTTATTACAAGGGCTATCGGTATGATAAAAGTAGTAGCAGCGCGTACGCTGTAAAAAGTTACCGCCAGTCGTCGCTTTGTTACGCAGCTGTCCGGTTGCTCCAGCTAAGATAGCCCGCGACAATACTGGGTAGTTTTCAATAACGGTAGGATGCGCGGCCAGATCGCTATTGCTCACTAAGGTTCCGATACGTAGGCCGCCATCAGCAGTGTCTTCAATCTGTTCAAGCGCTAAGCGTGTCACATCAACCAGCTTGGTTGGCGTTTCAATCTCAAACTTCATTAGATCGAGTAAATTGGTACCGCCTGCGATAAATGAAGCCTCTTTAGGAGTAGCAAACATTACCGCTTGCTGCGGTTCGAGGGCACGGATATATTCAAAGCGTTTCATGAGCGGCCTCCTGCTGTGCTACTGGCAGTTTTATTATGGTTTACTGATTGGTTACCAAGTTGGGACTGACTGGGCGGCGGTGACCAAATACCTGTTACTGCCGAGTCTTGCAGCGAACTTGTAGTCGTCTCTTCACTAGAAGAAGCACGCTTACCTGACACTTCACTCTTAAGCACTTGTGAGATGGCATCCACGATGTTTGGGTAAGCAGAACAGCGACAAATATTACCGCTCATACGCTCAGCGATCTCTTGGACTAATAACCCATTCGGGTTTTTGAGATCTGTCGTCACATAGCTTGGCCAGTTTTGTTTCACCTCTTCTATTAAAGCAGTCGCTGAACAGATCTGCCCTGGCGTGCAATACCCACACTGAAAGGCATCATGATCTTTAAAGGCTTGTTGCAAGGCTGATAACGATTCAGGCATGCCGATGCCTTCGATAGTGGTAATCTCATCACCATCGTGCATGACGGCTAAGGTCAAACAGGAATTGATGCGCTCACCATTGATGAGCATCGTACAAGCACCGCACTGACCGTGGTCACAGCCTTTTTTGGGTCCGGTAATTTGCAAGTGTTGGCGACAGACATCGAGCAATGTCGTGCGCGGATCGAGATTATCAAGCTGATAATCCTGCTTATTTATCGTTAACGTCAAAGTAGACATGCTGGCTTCTCGCTGGCAGATGATAAGAATTTGCGGATGATTTTTTATCCATCCATCTAGTTATTTAGTATTGATTATTTAATATTAAGACGTATTGAACATTTAACTTTGACATTACCACAGACTAGTTTTATGCCTTTAATATGCGCTAATGTCATCATTAATATAGAAAAATACAATCAAAACAATCTATACATTAATATGCTCAGCAAAACTTACGATATTGTTTTTTTGTAGTAGATAGGCAAAAAATGTTAACACTAAAGCAAATACTCCTCTCCTTCATCTGTGCTTACAAAATTAAAATATCACTGCTAACAAGATAAATTTCCTATTGTCATCAAACTGTCATGAAAGATTGGCAAACTACCACGCATCTCACAGGTAGTCGTTTTTGCTTTGTTTTCAAATTTGTGTTGTTGTCAAACTTTAGGAGTCCTACATGCGTTATTCGTTATTAGCAGTCGCCGTTAGTTGCACCTTAGTACTCACCGCTTGTAATAAATCCACCGACCCTGCAGAGTCAGCAGCGCAGAGTAACACCAGCGCGGTGACAGTGGCCGAAACCACCAGCACAGCGACATCTTCTCCAGCAAGCGATTTTAAATCAGCTGAAAACATCGCCATGAACATCACTGGTGCTGGCGCGTCGTTCCCGCAGCCTATCTATGCCAAATGGTCATATGACTACAATGCCGCGACTGGCGGTCAGGTCAACTATCAGTCTATCGGCTCCTCAGGTGGCATCAAACAAATCCAAGCAAAAACCGTCGACTTCGGTGCGTCCGATGCCCCCATGACTCCTGAAGAGCTGGACGCGGCAGGTCTTATTCAGTTTCCAACCGTCATCGGCGGCGTGGTACCGATTGTCAATATCGATGGCGTGGGGCCAGGTGAGCTAAAGCTGGACGGCGCAACCCTAGCCGATATCTATCTGGGCAAAATTAGCAAATGGAATGACCCTGCTATCACCGCCATGAACCCAGATTTGACCCTGCCAGATGCTGCCATTACCACCGTGTTTCGCTCAGATGGCTCAGGCACGACCTTTAACTTCACCGATTATCTGGCGAAGGTTTCAACTGACTGGAAAGACAGCGTGGGTGTCGATAAAACCGTCAAATGGCCAACCTCTGCCACAGGGGCAGGCGGCAAAGGCAACGAGGGCGTATCAAGCTACGTCAACCGTATGAAAAACGCTATCGGCTACGTCGAGTATGCCTATGCCAAGCAAAACAACATGGCGCATGCCGCACTAAAAAACGCAGCGGGTAACTTCGTGCAGCCATCCGCTGAGACCTTTGCCGCGGCAGGTGACATCGATTGGTCACAGCAAGCAGGCTTTTACAAAGTCATCACCAACTCTGAGACTGAGCAAGCGTGGCCCATCGCTGCTGCTACCTTTATCTTGGTACACAAGCAGCCAGAAAACCCGCAGCAAGTGGCTGGCGTGTTGAACTTCTTTGATTGGGCGTATGCCCAAGGTGATGATAGTGCCATGGCGCTTGATTATGTGCCTTTCTCTGATACCGCAGTGGCACTGTTTAAAGACAAGTGGAATGAAGTCAAAGGCCATGATGGTCAACCTGTCTACACCCCAGCTCAGTAGTTTGTCTATATATGTATAGCAGCACTTGTGAGCCCCTTTGAGACACCTATTCTCCGGTGGTTGTCTCAAAGGTTTTATCACAACAAATTTAAAAGTAGAGCCGTTAACGATAGTCAATAATAAATAAAGTGGATATCTATCCTTATAGTGCAAGACTGGTATCAATTTTTCTTGCTTGCTGTGCCTGCGCAGACAGAGGCTGCAAAAAATTTATTCCAGTCTTGCGGTATCTCTTTCATATTGACTTAATTGCATCGTTAATAGCACCCTTTATTAAGATTTAGTTTGCTGTGATAAGACCTGATGAGTCTTTTAAAGATTTTGATTTAACATTATTTAATGCTGAGACACTTATGAATGATTTAAGGTCGCAACTGGCAAAACAAAAACGTTACGATGCACTATTTGTCAATGCCACCAAGGCGTTTGCCATCCTCGTGCTGCTATCATTGGGCGGTATTTTGCTCTCTTTGATCATTGGCGCTTGGCCGAGTATTCAAGCATTTGGTCTGGGGTTTTATACCAGTAATAACTGGGATACGGTCGCCAATGAGTATGGTGCGCTGGCGCCTATTTATGGCACGCTGGTGACTTCGTTTATCGCCATTTTAATCGCTGTACCCGTCAGCTTTGGCATTGCGATATTTTTGACTGAGATGTGTCCAAACTTTTTAAAAAAGCCCCTTGGCATCGCCATTGAGCTGCTGGCAGGTATCCCCTCTATCATTTACGGTATGTGGGGGTTGTTTGTATTTGCGCCCTTCTTTGGCGATCACATTCAGCCGTGGTTTATCGAGCATATCGGCCCACTGCCTATCATTGGTAAGCTGTTTACCGGTGCGCCAATGGGATTGGGTATGTTTACCGCCTCCTTGGTACTTGCCATTATGATTATTCCTTTTATCGCCGCCACCATGCGTGATGTTTTCTCTGTGGTGCCAGACCTGCTCAAAGAATCAGCTTATGGCATGGGTGCGACCACTTGGGAAGTGATGTTTAAGATTATCTTGCCCTATACCAAGGCAGGTGTGGTCGGTGGGGTTATCTTGGGGCTGGGTCGGGCGCTGGGCGAGACCATGGCCGTGACCTTTCTTATTGGTAACGCCTTTAATATCAGTCCAAGTCTGTTTACCTCTGGCGTCACCATTACCTCAGCGCTGGCCAATGAGTTTGCCGAAGCCTCCAGTGAGCTACATCTGGCCTCGCTGCTGCACCTTGGCCTCATACTATTTATCATCACCTTTATTGTGCTGTCACTGGCTAAGCTCATGCTAATGCGCATGGATCAAAAAGCAGGCAATCGCTGACACATAACGACACACAGACGATAGTGATATACAGGCTGATAAAAAATCTTGAAAAATGGAAATGAGTTTTATGCCTACTAATGCGATGCACTCAGCGCTACCTGCGCAGACTGGCTTTGATAGCCGCTACGACAAGCGTCTTTATAACAAAAGACGCTGGGCCAATAAGCTGGGCTTGGGTTTTGCCATGTCGGCGATGGTATTTGGCTTGATTTGGCTGTTTTGGATATTGGTGACGCTGTTTGTCGAAGGCTTTCAGGGCATGATACAGATGCCTATCTTTACCGCCGACACGCCGCCACCGATGAGCGAAGGCGGTCTACGCAACGCCATTGTCGGCTCGGTGATGTTGGCGTTTTCAGGGTTGTTTATCGGTGCGCCTATTGGTCTGATGACAGGGATTTATTTGTCTGAATTTGCGCAAGGCAGCCTACTTGGCAAGGTGACGCGCTTTTTAAACGATATTTTGCTCTCTGCCCCCTCGATTGTCATTGGTCTGTTTATTTATGCCTTGATGGTAAAAGGTCAAAGCTTCTCTGGGTGGGCGGGTGCCTTGGCATTGGCACTGATTGTGGTGCCAGTGGTGGTGCGCACAACTGAAAACATGCTCAATCTGGTGCCCAATAGCATTCGTGAAGCGGCCTATGCACTGGGTACACCGAAGTGGAAGATGGTCACGCAAGTGACGATTAAAGCGGCTCGAGCGGGGTTGACCACTGGTGTGCTGTTGGCCTTTGCCAGAATCACCGGTGAGACGGCGCCATTGCTATTTACCGCCTTAAACAATCAATACTTTAGTACCGATATGAGTCAGCCGATTGCTAACTTGCCGAACACCATTTATCAGTTTGCCATGAGCCCTTATGACAATTGGCATGCTCTTGCTTGGGCCGCTGCACTGCTGATTACCGCTTCGGTATTGGTACTCAATATTTTGGCAAGGTTTATCGGTGGACGCAGCTCCAGCAAATAGCAGCCAGAGTCAATAAGGCCTGCCACCAAATCACTTTATATACCCATTTACCTAAATTTATATTCATCAAGCTAGGTTGGATAACATTATGAATGACGTCATCAGCAAAACGCGTAGCACAGCAGATAGCAGCAACTTTGATACGACCACAGCCAGCTTACTACATAGATCGATGGCGAAGCCCACGCAAATGTCGCAGCCAAATTCGGCAAACTTAACTAAGCAAACACTGCATGATATTCCCAAAGACATGCCAGCAGCGAAGATGCAAATTCGTGATTTAAGCTTTTATTACGGGGAGTTTCAGGCGCTAAAAAACATCAATATCGACATTCCTGATAAAAAAGTCACCGCCTTTATCGGCCCGTCCGGCTGCGGCAAGTCAACCCTGCTCCGTACCTTTAACCGTATGTATGATTTATATCCTGGCATGCGTGCAGAAGGCAGTATCAACCTCGATGGCAAAAATATCTTGGGCAAAGACATCGATGTCAATTTGCTACGCGCGCAAGTCGGTATGGTCTTTCAGAAGCCGACGCCGTTTCCGATGTCTATCTATGACAATGTCGCCTTTGGTGTGCGTCTTTATGAAAGACTAAGCAAAGCTGAGCTGGACAATCGGGTGGAATGGGCGCTAAAAAAAATCGGCACTATGGCCGGAGGTAAAAGACAAGCTCAAAGCCTCAGGCTTGTCCTTATCAGGTGGGCAGCAGCAGCGTCTGTGTATCGCTCGTAGTGTCGCTACCAAGCCTGAAGTGCTACTGCTCGATGAGCCAACTTCGGCACTTGACCCACTCTCGACAGGCGCCATTGAGGATTTGATTGAAGACCTAAAAAAAGACTACACCATCGCCATCGTCACTCATAATATGCAGCAGGCGGCACGAGTGTCAGACTATACGGTCTATATGTATCTGGGCGATATGGTTGAGATGGGTAAGACCGATCAAGTCTTTACCACGCCGGCGCAAAAAGCCACGGAAGATTATATTACGGGTCGTTATGGCTAATGCTGTACAGATTAAAACTATCGTCAATTTTCAATAACAAAAATACAGCTATGCCAGCAGCACGCCATCAATATACAGATATTTAGGGAATACCTCTCATGCAAAGTGACAAGCATATCTCCAAAAGTTTTGATCAAGATTTGGATGAAGCCATCCGTCTGTTTTTAGTGATGGGCGACCATGCAGCCAGCCAAGTTGCCAAAGCCATTCACGCACTTATCGACAAGGATAACACACTGGCGCAAGAAGTCATCGAGATGGACTTTGAAATCAATCGGCAGGAAGTCGAGCTCGATGAGCATATCTTGTTATTGGTCGCCAAGCGCCAGCCTGCGGCCAGTGACTTGCGTTTGGTGATGTCCATTAGTAAAGGCGTGGTGGATTTGGAGCGCATCGGTGATGAAGCGGTCAAAATCGCTAAAATGGCCAATAAGCTCGCCGCCCAAGGTAAATCAGCGTATGGCTATGCCGAAGTGCAGCACCTGAGCAATCAAGTGCGTCTGATGCTGCACAATGCGCTAGAGGCTTTTAGTCAGTCCAATGCTGAGCAGGCGTTTGAGGTGATGCGCAATGATGATGTGGTCAATGAGGAGTATCAGTCAGCGATTCGTGCCTTGATGACTTATATCATGGAGGACGCGCGTCACGTCTCCAAGGTCATCAATATCGTGTGGGTGTTGCGTGCGCTTGAGCGGATTGGCGATCATTCACAAAACATCGCTGAGCTGGTCATCAACTATATTAGTGGCCAAGATGTACGCCACTCTGACTATGCACTGGTCGAAAAAGCGGTGCAAGAAGCCAATGATCGGATGGCCGCGCGCCAAACTGATAACGTGGCAGCGACAAATATTGATGCACTAAATAATAATCGTGGCTGACAAAATAGCCGCAGCATATTGTAAGATACGCCTCGCGTTGCTACCCTTATCGGCTACTAGCACTAACGAGGAATATCATGAAAAAATTACTGGTTGTAACCCCTACGATTTTATTATTAGCAGCATGTGCGACTAATGCACCAATAAATAACGGTCATAGGGGACATAAACCTCAAATACAAAAATCTTACGCCTTTAGCTGTGAAGATAATAGTAAAGTGACTGCTATTTATTCAGCGAATGGTAAAGTGGCTAATTTAAGCTTAACGCTGCCCAAGCTTGGTACAAAGAATCAAAGGGTAAGTCTTAAACGAGCAGTATCGGGCTCTGGTGCGCGCTACATTAAAGAATCAAGCTCTAAAGCCAGCTATGAGTGGCATACCAAAGCCAATCGCGGCGTTTTAAGTATCCGCTCAGTAAATGATCGTAGATACAGCATTACTTGCCAACTATAAAAGCCGCACTGTCTCTTTTTTAGACAGTTCCTTCTTTAAATAGCACCCTCTTTTAATTAACATTTTTTTCTAAATAAACCCTCTTCCTATTACTAGGAAGATCTAAAAAAAGTGCCAGTTGTTGAAATGACTGGGACTTTTTTATTAAGAAATCTAACGTTTACTAAATAATAGTGGTAATACTCGCTACCATTATGACGCTGGTGGCGTACCTTCAGCGTTTGATACAACAGTATCAATCTGTATCAATGCGTCCATCGGAATAGCGGCGACGCCAATCACCGTCCTAGCTGGCAAGTCGTTGTCAAAAAAGGTTTTGTATACCTCATTAACCGTATCGATATCCTTGATATTGTTAAGTTGAATGGTCATTTTTACCACATCATCCATCACATGAGCGGTACTTTCTACAATGGCTTTGATATTTTCTAAACATTGCTTGGTCTGCGCCTTTATGTCACCGTCAATTAGTTTGCCGGTTTCAGGATTGATAGGTAATTGACCTGAGAGATGGTTGTAATGAGAGAATGCCACCGTTTGCGTTGATAGCGGGCTCTTTGGTGCTTTATCAGTGTTATTCGCTTTAATAGTGATACCATGTTTATCTTCCGTGGCTTGGGGCGGTGTGCCGTCTCCATGAGACACGATTGCATCAACCTGCACCAAGGCATCTAGCTGCAAATCTGACGCTATAACTATCGTCAAGGCAGGTAAGTAGGCAGGATCACCAGTACTGGTTGTCTCTGGAAAAAATGTTTTATAAACATCATTTACTGCGTCTACATCGGCCACGTCTTTTAAAAAGATATTTACTTTGACAATTTCTTGAAGAGGAACATCAATACTATCTAAAATCGCTTCAATATTTTGTAGACATTGCTGTGTCTGCTCTTTGACACCACCAGCGACCAGCTCACCAGTTTCAATATCGACAGGTAATTGCGCTGAGATATTATTGTAATGTGAAAAAGCAATGGTATGCGGAGATACTGAATCCTTTGGAACATTTTCATTGTTTCTTGGTACCTTTACCAGCTCAACTGGCGCTTGCGGATACGTGCCTTCTCCATTTGATATGACAGCATCCATTTGTACTAAGGCATTATCTATTGGCAATTCTGCAACTGCTATGACTGTCCGTGTCGGCAGATAACCTTGGAAAAATGCTGGATAAATCGTATCTATGTCTTTAATGTCAGCGATATTTTTTAAAAATATATTAATTTTGATTACATCATTCATATCATGATCGATGCTTTCTACAATAGTTTTGATGTTTTTTAGGCATTGTGCGGCCTGCACTTTTATATCGTTCGCGACCAAAGCGCCAGTAGTAATATTCACAGGCAGTTGTGCTGAGATATAGTTATAATGCGAAAACGCGACAGTTTGGGTAGAAAGTGAGTTTTGCGGGGCAATGTCCGTGTTTCTTGATACTTTTATGATAGTGTCATTAGTAGTGTCGTTCATATCGGTATTCCCTATTTGATATGTGTTTTTATATGAATCTCAGTTTAAAAAAGCAGTATCGTATGCCACTAAAAGCTAGTGTCGGCGTAAAATCAGATACTTAAACTCAAAAAGCCGCAAGAAATCTGTGCGGCTTTTTAGATTTATCATGATAACTGGGTTGCAGCACTAGTAGAGACTAGCTAGTGAAGATCAGCTAGTAGCGATTAGCCAGCAGCCAATACCCCACCAATGATAGCAACCACGCCGCCTAATGCACGAGTAATACGGTTATCGGCTTTGAGCATCATGGTGCCTAAACCGCGACCAACAAAGGTAATGGCTAAAGTTGCGACTACGAAGCCGGCCATATAAAGCAGCAAGCTTGAGCCTTGGGTCATCTCAGTGCCGTGAGCATAACCGTGGGCGACCATAAACAACGCAACCAAAGTGCCGCCAACAGCCGTCGGCAGTTTTGCGAGCGTCGCAATTAGTACACCGACTAGCAATACTGACATGGCGATGCCTGTCTCTATCCCAGCCAGACTGACACCAGCCCAAGCAAGGCCTGCGCCCGCTATCATGCCACCAACCACAAACAAAGGCGTGCCACGTTTCATCGTGGTATTTTGACGGATACTCCAAAAACCAATCGCACCCATGGCTAATAAGTGGTCCAGACCCATCAATGGATGTAATAAACCGCTAAGAAAGCCGCTGCTCACATGTTCACCATGGCCAGGGTGGGCAACGGCTAAAGTGGCCGTCAGCATCAGCCCAATGGTCATTAATAGTTTCACCGCTGGCAACTTGGTCATTTTATTCATGGTGTTCTCCCTCTGTTCTTTTTGTTTATTGTTAACTGGTATACAACTGTTTTTTATATCTTACTTGTACTATAAAAGCGTTTAAGCACTGATAGTTAAGCATCAGCGCTTAGCTTTCCAGGACGACGCTCAGGTAACATGCCCTGCTTTAAAATAAAGCTAATGATTTCTTCTACGCCCACACCGTCGTATAAGTTAGTAAATATAAAAGGACGCTCGCCGCGCATCTTTTTCGAGTCACGTTCCATCACATCTAGGGAGGCATGTACATATTCAGCGATGTCAATTTTATTGATAATCAATAAATCTGATTTGGTAATCCCTGGGCCACCTTTACGAGGGATTTTGTCACCAGCAGCGACATCGATGACGTATAAAGTTAAATCAGACAGCTCTGGGCTAAAGGTCGCGGCTAAATTATCGCCACCAGACTCTACCAACACCAGCTCTAGATTAGGATGACGCGTTTGCAAATCATCAATCGCAGCAAGATTCATAGAAGCATCTTCGCGGATAGCCGTGTGCGGACAGCCGCCTGTTTCTACGCCGAGAATACGGTCAGCCGGCAAGGCGTCGTGCTTAAGTAAAAAATCAGCATCTTCACGGGTGTAGATGTCGTTGGTGACCACAGCGATGTCATAGTGATCTTTTAAAGCACTACATAACTGGCGTAATAAGGCCGTTTTGCCAGAACCAACTGGCCCACCGACCCCTACTCGTAAACAATGTTTCATGGCTATCTTTCCTTATATATTGTTAGTCAAAGCGATCATAAAAAACGAAGTTGTTATAAAATTAAAGCGATCGTAAAATAGAAATGGTTGCAAAATAAAAACAATTAGCTTCTGAATAATCTAGAATATTGGGTTTCATGTTGGGCACTACCGAGTGCTAAGCCCGGTAAAATCGGACCCAACTGCTCATCGGTTAAAGCCAGCGCAGTATCGACAGCAGCGACCAGTTGCGGGCGTAGTTGCTCGTTTAAACGCTGCGCGGCAGTATGACCAAGGGGCATCGCTTTACAGGCGACTGCTAGTTGGTTTTCCAGCCAGCCCCAAGCAAAGCCGAGTAGACTTTGGCGTATCGGCACGTGGCGTTGATGGGCCGTCCAAGCAAAAACCGTCACATAACCGGGCTCTTCTGGTAGCTTGGCATGACCTAAGGCTGTCTGCGGCTGCAACTCTAAACTGTTGAGCAAGCGCATCAGTGCTTGTCCCAAACGTATGTCTTCGTCGCTCAGCTCAGCAGTCTCACGGTTGGCATGTATCCAATCATTCCAAAAGGTAAGACCTTCACTATCCCCATTCTCCCAGCAGGTTTGCAAGCGTGCCAGCACTGGCAATTCGCAGCGAGACAAGCCATCGTCAAGTACGCCCTCTAACCACTCGCCAAGCTCAGTCTCATTACACACCCAGCCAAGCTCAAATGCACTCTCTAGGCCTTGCGACCAAGCGAATGCACCGATTGGCAATGCAGGGCTAATCAGTTGCATCAGTCCCAGCAGCGCCAAATCGCTGGTTGCGTTTGGCTGTACGTCAGTGTGCATGGTTATGGTCGTCATGATGGGAATGTCCATGGGCATGATTGTGTTCGTGAGAGTGGTCATGCGCGTGTTCGTGGGCATGAGAATGAGCGTGTGCATGTTCATGGGAATGAGAGTGTTCACGGCCAGCTTGCGCATAAGCCCCAGACTCTGGATCAAATGGCGCTTGATGATGGCTCAAGGTTGCTCCTAGCAGAACTGCCAATTCTTCTAGCACGTGATCTGGCGGGAACCGCACCCAATGACGCCCATCTTCGTCGCTACCAAGGGCGAGCGATACATGACGATTACCCAAATGATAACTTAGCCGTCCCAGCGCTAAGCCGCCCTCAACATAAGCGGTAGTGACTGGCTCATCAGCGGCGCATACTTGGATAATCTCGCCGCTACTCGCTTGTAGTAAATCACCATGACGCAGTACCGGACCACGATCAAGGAACAAACCAACATCAAGGCCGCTATCAGTCACCGCCTTTAACCGGCCACGTATGCGTAGCTCATAAGGTAGCGTCAGGGTGTCGTGTACATCGGCCTGAGTGCTGCCGTCGATTCTTTTTATTAATTCAAGCATATTAATATCCTTACAAGCGCTCTAAAACAAATGATAACGTTGGGCTAATGGTAATTCAGACAATGGCTCACAAGTCAGTAACTCACCATCTGCACGAACTTCATAGGTTTGTGGATCCACTGTCAACTCTGGACAAGCGTCATTAAGCTTCATATCGCTCTTACGCATTTGGCGGACATTTTTACACGCAACCAGTCTACTCTTTAGACCAAGCTTTTCTTCTAGTCCCGTATTCATAGCCGCTTGACTGACAAAAGTAATTCGAGTTGCAGCAGCGGCACGACCAAGCGCACCAAACATACGGCGATAATGCACAGGTTGCGGCGTAGAAATAGCCGCATTAGGATCACCCATCGCAGCACCTGCTATCATGCCACCTTTGAGGATAATTGATGGCTTAACCCCAAAAAAGCCCGGCTTCCACAATACCAAATCCGCCAGCTTATCCACTTCGATAGAACCAACTTCATGACCAACGCCGTGAGTGATTGCTGGATTAATAGTGTATTTGGCAATGTAGCGCTTCACACGGAAGTTATCCGTCCCGCGTTCTTCATCTTCTGGTAACAGACCACGTTGTAGACGCATTTTGTGCGCAGTTTGCCAAGTACGGCACACCACTTCACCAATACGGCCCATCGCTTGTGAGTCAGATGAAATCATCGAAATCACACCCATATCATGGAGAATGTCTTCGGCAGCAATAGTCTCGCGGCGGATACGCGAATCGGCAAAGGCAACGTCTTCTGGGATACTTGGGTCTAGATTATGGCACTCCATCAACATATCGAGATGCTCATCAACGGTATTAATCGTATAAGGGCGTGTCGGATTGGTAGATGATGGTAAGACGTTGGGCAGGCTACAAGCGACGATAATATCGGGCGCATGACCACCACCAGCGCCTTCAGAATGGTAGGTATGAATACAGCGATCTTTAAATGCCGCTACCGTATCTTCTACAAAGCCTGACTCATTTAAGCTATCGGCATGAATAGCAATCTGTATATCGTAGCGATCGGCCACATCTAGGGCATTGCTAATAGAGGCTGGAGTCGCGCCCCAATCTTCATGGATTTTTAGACTCATTGCGCCCGCTTCTACTTGTTGCACCAGCGCTTCTGGCGTGCTAGCACTACCTTTACCAAGAAAACCAATATTAATGGGCAAGTCATCCACGGCCTGCATCATTTTGCCCAAATGCCAAGGACCTGGAGTATGAGTGGTCGCGATTGAGCCCGTCGCTGGTCCCGTACCGCCGCCAATCATAGTCGTCAAGCCACTCATTAATGCTTCGTCCACCTGCTGCGGACAAATATAATGCACATGAGTATCGACCGCACCTGCTGTCAAAATTTGACCTTCACCAGCGATGATTTCGGTACCAGGACCAATGACGATATCGACATCAGGCTGGGTATCAGGGTTACCGGCTTTTCCGATAGCAGCGATGCGGCCATTTTTTAGACCCACATCGGCTTTCACGATACCCCACCAGTCGATAATGATAGCATTGGTAATGACAGTATCCATCACAGCATCGTCGCAGCGCTGACTTTGACCCATACCATCACGAATCACCTTGCCACCACCGAACATGACTTCTTCGCCATAATGCGTGTAGTCTTTTTCTATCTCGATCCACAGCTCAGTATCGCCTAAACGAATTCTATCGCCGGTCGTTGGACCATACATATCTGCATAAGCTTGGCGAGTAATTTTCATGAGTTCGCTCCTGAGTCTGAGTTTTGGTTCTGACCCTGATCATGATCTAAGGGACCCATTACTTCACCGCGGAAACCATAAATATGGCGTAAGCCTGAGAAAGGAATAAGGGGTACATCACGGTGTTGACCCGGCTCAAAACGTATCGCCATACCTGCCGCAATCGCTAAGCGGTGTCCATACGCTTTTTTACGGTCGAAATCTAAAGCTGCGTTGGTCTCGGCAAAGTGATAGTGAGAGCCGACTTGGATAGGACGGTCACCCGTGTTTGCGACGTTGATAGTGATAGGTTCACGATCGGCACATAGCTCAATGTCATCGCTCTTTAGCTGATATTCACCAGGAATCATAGCAAGTCTCCTCAGACAATAGGGTTATGAACGGTCACAAGCTTTGTGCCGTCGGGAAAGGTTGCCTCAACTTGCAGGCTTTCGATCATCTCAGCGATGCCATCCATAACGTCATCTCGAGTAAGGATTTCGCGCCCGGCACTCATCATTTCTGCCACAGTACGGCCTTCACGCGCACCTTCCATAATGGCGCAACTGATCAGCGCTATTGCTTCAGGATAATTCAATTTGAGGCCTTTAGCTTTGCGGCGCTCAGCAAGTAGCCCTGCAGTAAACAATAGCAATTTATCTTTGTCTCTTGGCGTTAATTCCATCGCTGACTCCTTCTTATATTATGGTTATCGTTATTGTTTTATTAAAAGCCTATGTCATTAGAAGGCTTATGTTATTAATTATTAATAAATAGACAGATAAAAGCGTTTGGCAGCCCCCAAGCAAATGCTTGGGCACCAATCGTTAAGTCAACCAAATTCGTGGTGTGATGGCTTTGTTTCCGGTCAGTCGCGGACGTAGCACTTCTCGCGCTTGCTGGAATAACTCCCACGCTTCGTTACGCTCTACGCCTAAATAGCGTAGCAGCAATACGCCGCGACGATAGGTAACTGCCCAATGATCGGCAGCGGGTATATGCTCACGTAGTGCAGTGATGGCCTCTAGCGGATCGTCCATTCCAACCGCCCATAATGTCGCATGCACGGTGGCGCCGCCCTGCCCCCACATGCCAGCGAATCTGGGATGATCTGGATCTATGCATTGGCGCTCTATCCATAATGGACGACCATTACGAGTAAGTTGAAAACGCTGTTCGAGGCGACCACTGACGAAAGGCAGCTTGCTGGCAGGGCGACCAAGACCAAGAATCTCCCATCCCAAGCATTTAGCGTTGTCTTCTAAATCAATAATGATGGTCTGCTCGCCGCGAGAGCCATTAAAAGCGAGCGTTTCTTGTGGTAGCCATTCTAAAGTGGCGTCATTAGCAATTTTTAGATAGGTATGCTGATTCCAAGCAACGCCATTGCTATCAGCTTTATAAAGCTTATTGGCAGCAGTTGTCGTTAGCAAAGTATGCGCGTTTGACGCTACAGTGACATCGATGTTGAGCGTATCACCGCTAGCGATACCACCAGGCGGATGTAGCAGATAGACATGACAGCAACCATCGCGACCCTCAGGGTAGAATGGTCTTTGGACACGTAAGGGACCATAATGGCGCGCTATATTCATACGAGTGATATGGGTATCACCATCAGCATGAGCCCCAAACCCCAACGTCAAAAATGCTGCCCAATGACGGTTGGCATCGAAGTGGTGTCCGGAGTTTTTGGCAATCTGTTGTATGGTAGAACTATCGGATAATGTCATCATTCCATCAATTCCCTTTTTATAAACCCAGCGCGACATATATCGCTGAATCGTCACCTAATCGTCCTGATAGGCAGGTAATGAACTTAAGCAAAATGATCAAAATCGTTCACGTGCGCAGGTAAGGTTGACAACACTGGCTTAACAGCCATTAATGAATGTCAAAGTATAGGCATTGATTGCCTCAAAACTGTAAAGTAATAATCGTCAGATCAAACATCAAAATATTAGATATATCCTTTAGTATGTTTTGGCGTTGATTATTCTATGCGTAAAAAACGCTTATGAAATAGCCTATACTCTATAATTTTTATAGGCCATTCGTATAGGCTTGTCAAGATAATACTGGGAATATAGCGAAGGGTAAACTATGGTTGAATCTAAGTCATATCAATAAGTTAAATCCGTACAATTAATCAAATCACAACTCACGCCAGTGCAACCACAAGCGTGTGTCCAACTCCAACTGACGATAATCTGGCTCCATGTGACAGCATAATTGATAAAATGCTTTGTTGTGCTCATGCTCCTTAAAATGCGCCAATTCATGCACGACGATCATGCGCAAAAACTCAGGCGGTGCTTCTTTAAATAAGCTCGCTACCGTAATGCTGTTATGGGATTTTAGCTTACTACCTTGGACGCGAGACTGCGTGGTATGAACCCCCAGCGCCTGCTTGAGGACTTTTAATTTGCTGCTATAACTGACATTCGATAGCGGTCCAATCTTGCGCATAGACTGGTTTTTTATGTCGTTTATGTATTGATACAGCGCCTTGTCGCTTTGCACTTGGTGGCGATTGGGATATTTGCTTTCTAGATAATCGCCCAGCCTGCCCTCACTGATGAGCCGAGCCGCTTGGCTTTGGATGTGCTCAGAATAATGAGCGATGTATTTGAGTGTGGTCACAAATTTATCCTTTGCTGATATAGGGTATGTCCTAGTTAAAACACCTTGAAAATACCTTAAAAACGCTACGGTACTGCTGGTATAATTTTTTTGTAGCCTCTGTCTGCGTAGGCACAGCAAGCGAAAAAAAATTATACCAGCAGTATATGATGTATAGATATCACTTTTCACTGACTATACTTTAAAACTTGTCTCTAGATATTTTACCTTATACCACCTATTGACCTATCGTCAGCTCATAAATAAACCCCATAAGCTAACTGTAACTTATGGGGTCATATAAAAGACAATCTTGTCACGGCATCTAGCCAGTTAACATCTGGTTATTCAACATCTAGATAATTAACGCTCTAAGTGTAAATACTGCAGATGGCACTCGTACTGATGCAGAATATCGACCAGTACTTGCTCTTTGGTATAGCCAACCAAGTCGTACTCCTGCGAGCCATCACTTAAGAATACTTCAGCACGGTAATAAAACTCAGCATGCTTGGTTGAGGTATTCAGCGTAAAGTTCGGACGCTCAGCTTTGATGAGATTGACTTCATACACAAAGTCATCTTCATCACCATGACCGACGCGCAGCTTGATACCATCTATCTGACCATCATCTTGACCCTTACCAGCATCTATACTTTCACTGATATTATCAAGATTACGGATATCTAGAGAAGTGTTAAGACCGCCCGCTTTCAGCTCTTTTTCAACCTCGCTCATCGCTGGCATGACAGTATTCTGCAAAAACCTTTCCACTTGTGCGTGCCCAGGGAAGCTAACGATACGTTGCAGACGCGCTTTCCAGCTCTTACCGCTATCGAGCACGTTTGCAGTGCCAACCGTACTGGCTTTGCGCTTATTGCCCTCTTCTTTTAGCGATTTCCACATTGACATCATGTAGAGCACCAAGATAAGCGAGAATGGTAAACCTGCGATCACAGACACAGACTGCAATGAGGCAAACCCGCCTGCAAACAATAGGCCCAAAGTAATCAAACCCGTTGCTGACGCCCAAAACAAACGCAGCCAAACTGGCGCATCAGTATCATTGGTCATGCCTCTTGAGCTTAAATTTGCGAGTACTAGAGCGCCTGAGTCCGCTGAGGTTACAAAGAACACTAAGCCAATAACTACGCCTGCGAATGATAAAATATCACTGTAAGGAAAGTACTCAAACAAAGCAAACATACCCATCGCTGCATCATTAACAGCAATTTCACCAAGCTCGGTGGCGCCATTAGCCACTAAGTCTATCGCTGAGTTACCAAAGATCGAGAACCAAGCAAAGATAAAGCCCAGCGGTATAAACATCACGCCAAAGACAAACTCACGCAAAGTGCGACCGCGGCTAATACGCGCGATAAACAAGCCGACAAAGGGTGCCCAAGCGACCCACCATGCCCAGAAAAATATCGTCCAGCCTGATTTCCAGTCGGCACCAGCGCTGCCGTCATAAGCATAGACATCGAATGTTTTGAAAACGATAGTTTGGAAATATTGACCGATACTTTGGGTAAAGGTATTGAGCAAGTACACGGTATTACCCATCACGAGTATCGCGATCAATAGCAATATTGAAGACAGCATATTAAATTCAGATAGACGGCGTACCCCTCTTTCTACGCCCGTCATCGCAGAGATAGCCGCCGCAGCGACCACGCCCAAGATAATCAGGCTCTGCACCATTTTGCTAGATTCGATACCGAAGACATGCGTCAAACCCGCATTGGCCTGTAACACGCCGATACCTAAGCTGGTCGCAATCCCCATCAGCGTACAGACGACACCAAAGGTATCGATACCATCACCGAGCCAGCCTCTGATTAAGCGCTCACCAAATATCGGTGTCAGCGGTGAACGTAGCGCGAGTGGCATGTTTTTACGATAGGCAAAATAAGCCAAGGCCATACCGATGAGGGCGTAAATCCCCCAACCATGTAGACCCCAATGTAAAAAGGTCTGCGACAGTGCTTCACGCATGGCCGCCTCACTACCAGGCTCAAGCCCCGTATGCGGAGTGAGATAATGCATCAACGGCTCAGAGGCACCAAAAAACAATAAATCGATGCCGATACCAGCAGAAAACAGCATTGCCGCCCATGCTAAAAAGGGAAACTGGGCTTTTTCGTGGTCTTGCCCAAGCTTGATATCACCGTATTTTGAAAATCCTACAAATAAGGCAAATATACTATAAGCGGCAACCACCAGCATGTAATACCAGCCAAAACTCTCTGATACCCACGCCATGCTCGCGCTTAATAATGCCTCACTATAATCTGGCAAGGCAATCGTCCAGATAATCAATAAAATAGAAATAATCGCTGAGCCTAAAAAAACCGTCTTATTTAGACTCAAGGGTTTCGTCGCATCTTCTGATGGCGAACTGTACATAAAAGACCTCAATAGGTAAATGAAACAGGATCTGATAGTGCTTTGTCCGTCATAACATAGTGCAGAATTACCACGTTATCTATATAAGCGCAGGATGCACAAAGCAGTACCAATCAATAAAACTTGCTAAGCAATTCGCAGACTCCTTAGCAAAACCTCAAAAACCAGCAATATAAACAAGAATAACGATTACGCTATAGTCAAATAAAAATTGAGAACCTATAGTTAGGTTAGAACAAGTTTTTCTCGTTTATTGCCAGCACAAACGGATTGATGCTGATAAAAAAGACCTTTACTTTGAAAGGCCTTTTATTTGAAATTGACGTTATATTATCCTTATATCGTGCCTACTGGCCGGCACGTTTATTTATACAGTCGTATGATAAGCACGCATCGGCTCAGCTCTGAGCGGTGCACCATTGGCGACATAGTAATCCGCTGTCGAGCGTGGTAATTGCTTACCGCGCATCTTATCGACGATTTTTTCGGCCAGCATAATGGTGGTGGCGTTTAGGTTGCCACTGATGATATTTGGCATAATTGACGCATCGACCACGCGTAGACCATCGATACCGTGCACTAGCCCTTCTCCATTGACCACCGAATCATTACCTTCGCCCATTGGACAAGTACACGATGGGTGATAAGCCGTCTCACTGTGGTTACGTACATATTCATCCAACTGCGCATCGGTCACCAGGTCATCGGTCGGCGCAATAGCACGTCCACGATAAGGGTCGAGCGCTGGCTGATGCATAATCTCACGAGTGATACGCATCGCCGCGCGGAACTCTTGCCAGTCTTGCTCGTGCGACATATAGTTAAATAAGATACTTGGATGCGCGCTTGGGTCTTTTGAGGTCAGCTTAACGCGACCACGACTTGGCGAGCGCAATGAGCCGACGTGTGCTTGGAAGCTATGCGATTTCACCGCGCTGCGACCATCGTAACGTACCGCTAACGGCAGGAAATGATACTGAATATTAGGATGGGTAAACTTCTCATCAGTACGGATAAAACCGCCACCTTCAAACTGATTTGACGCCCCAAGTCCGGTGCCATTAAACAACCATTCCGCACCAATCGCCGGCTTATTCCACCATTTATTGGCGGGCGCAATCGAGACCGGTAGCTTACATTCATACTGCATATACAGCTCTAAATGGTCTTGTAGGTTATTACCGACGCCCGGTAAATCTAGAATTTCAGTCACGCCCACATCTTTAAGCCATTGACCAGGACCAATGCCTGAGCGTTGCAATAATTGCGGCGAGGCAATCGCACCCGATGAGACAATCACTTCGCGAGCGGCGTAGAATTTTTCGGTTTGACCTTGGTGCGCGACTTTGACACCGATCGCACGCTTACCATCGAACAAAATCACATCGGTCAATGCACCAGTTAAAATAGTGATGTTACTGCGCGGTTTGGCACGGTCAAGATAACCACGCGCGGTGGAAGCACGGCGACCATTAGGGGTTACAAAGCGATCCATTGGCCCAAAACCTTCTTGCTGATAACCATTTAGGTCATCCGTGCTCGGATAGCCAGCTTGCACGCCCGCTTCAATCATCGCTTCAAACAGCGGATTGACGCCAGGTTTTGAGGTAGTCATTTCAACCGGACCACCGACGCCATGATAGTCATTTTCGCCTGCATCGCAGTTTTCTGACTTTTTAAAGTACGGCAAGCAGTCCAGATACGTCCAGTCCTCTAAGCCTTTAATCTTTGCCCAGTCATCAAAATCGAGCGCATTACCACGGATATAGCACATGCCATTGATGAGTGATGAGCCGCCCAGCCCTTTACCGCGACCGCAGTCCATCACGCGATTATTCATATTCGGCTCGGGATCGGTTTTGTATCCCCAGTTATAAGTGGTGCCTTGTAACGGCATCGCTAGCGCCGCTGGCATCTGGGTGCGAAAATCTAGGCGATGATCAGGTCGACCAGCTTCTAACAGCAACACCTTAATGTTGGCATCTTCGGTCAAGCGCGTGGCCAGCACGTTTCCTGCTGAACCGGCACCGACGATGATGTAGTCATACTCAGGTGTGGTTGATGTCATAAAACGCTCCATAATATTAAAAAATCCATCATTTCATATCAGTAAGATTGAATCAAAAGGCCAAATTATCCCAAATGAATCAATCTTACTGATTAAGAATCTTCTCAATACAAATTATTAAAATACCGACTCAAACTTACCCAGCTCTACTTGGATAGATTTGGTCTGCGTATAGTGCTCAAGGGCTTCGACGCCGTTTTCGCGGCCGATACCTGAGTGCTTATAACCGCCAACTGGCATTTGCGCAGGCGACTCACCCCAGGTATTTAACCAGCAGATACCCGCCTCTATCTGACCGATGACGCGGTGCGCGCGGGTTAGATCTTTGGTTACCACCCCTGCCGCCAAGCCATACTCGGTATCATTGGCACGGCGAATGACTTCTTCTTCGCTCTCATAAGTCAATATCGACATTACTGGGCCAAAGATTTCCTCACGTACGATGGTCATATCATCGCTGCAATCGGTAAACACCGTTGGCGCGACATACGCACCATCGGCCAGCTCGTCTGTCGTCACTCGCTCACCGCCTGCCAATAAACGCGCGCCGCCCGCTTTGCCTTGCTCGATATAGCCCAGCACCCGCTCCATATGCGGGAAGCTCACTAGCGGCCCCATATTAATATCTTCGTCCATCGGATCGCCGAGTTTGATACGTTTGACCCGCGTCAAAATCGCTTCTTCAAACTTGGCTTGTAGCGCTTTTGGGATAAATACACGCGTGCCATTGGTACAGACCTGACCGGTGCTATAGAAGTTCGCCATCATGGCGATATCCGCTGCCATATCGATATCGGCATCCTCAAAGATAATCAATGGCGACTTACCGCCCAGCTCTAAGGTCACGTCTTTTAGCGACGATGATGCCGCGCTTGCCATGACTTTTTTACCAGTCGGCACCCCGCCAGTAAACGATACTTTGGCGATGTCAGGATGCTGGGTCAGTGCTTCACCTACTTGATAATCGCCCTGTACGACGTTAAACACGCCATCTGGCATGCCAGCCTCAGTAAATATTTCTGCTAATTTTAAGGCGGTTAACGGCGTGACTTCTGATGGTTTAAAAATCATCGCGTTACCCGCAGCCAATGCTGGTGCAGCTTTCCACATGGCGATTTGAATCGGATAATTCCACGCGCCAATTCCGGCGACGACGCCAAGCGGCTCACGGCGCGTATAAACAAAGCTACTATCACGTAGTGGAATCTGACGACCCTCAATCATTGGTGCAAGCCCTGCATAATACTCAACGACATCAGCACCGGTTACGATATCGACATACTTGGTCTCAGAGTAAGCTTTGCCGGTGTCTTTGGTTTCAAGCAATGCCAATACATCATTACGCTCGCGCAATATCGCAACTGCCTTTGACAAAATACGGCCACGCTCAACTGCGGTCATTGCCGCCCATACTTTTTGCCCTTGTTGCGCCGCTTTTACCGCTTCATCGATTTGCTCAGCGGTCGTTTGCTGAATGGTCGCCAGAACCTCACCCGTCGCTGGATTGATATCGTCAAAAGTCGTTAAAGAATCATCGACCGCCAGATAGCGACCGTTAATATAAGCGGTCTGCGTTTGTGTGAAATCAATAATGTCTTGTAAATTATTTACGTTTGTCTGAGTAGTTGTCATAAGTTTTCCTTAAGGCGACTAAAGCTTTATAAAAAGCGTTCAGTCAATCATGCCGTCATGGGTTAAAGGTTAAATTTTCTGCGTGCGTGTTATGGATCAAAGCTGTTTATCAAAGTTATTTGTCAAAATCAGTTATCAAGGCTGTTTATCAAAGTCTTGCTGCGTCATATTTAACAAGCGCTCACGTATTGAGGCTTTGTCCGAGATGTCGATACCCGAAAAGTCCGAGAGCCAAATACCATCGGCAACCAGACGCACCATACATAGCGTTTCGGTGTTGTCAGTATCCGCGTGTTTTTTTAGCTGCTCATTTGACCACTCAGCCCAGCGTTCGCGTAGCATCCGATCCCCCAGCATCAACACATACAAGGTCGCTTGGCTATTAAACTCGGCCTGTCCTTTTTCGCCCAAACTGATGGTGGCATCGATATAAGCGCGGGTAAACGAGCCGTAGCTGACCGGATCCTTTGCCATGGCGGCATTGACTTCCGCCTCAAACTTGGCCATCGCGTCATAAAACACCTCTAAGATAAGCGCGTCCTTGGTAGCAAAATGATGCATCACCCCGCCTTTGGTCACGCCGACGGCATCTGCCACTGCTTGAAAGGTCACTTTAGACAAGCCCTGCTCTAGCGTGATACGCGCTGCTTGATCGAGCAGTGCTCGCCGTACCAGCTCTGGCTGTTTTTTACGTTTATGGGCGTTTTGTGTTTCCATTTTTATGTCCATGTTCATTTTCACCTACCTGTCAGTGCACCACAGAATTAGACAGTAAGTTCATCACCATCACGCCGCCGACGATCATCGCGATACCGACCACGGCAGCTGCATCGAGACTTTGCTTAAAAAAGAAAACCCCGACCAGCGAGGTCAGTACGATACCCAGACCGCCCCACAGCGCATAAGCGATGCCAAGTGGTATGGTCTTGATAGTCTGGGTCAATAAATAAAACGAGATGGCATAAAGCACGCCCATAATTAAGGTCGGCACCAAACGCGTAAACTGCTCTGACTTGACCAAAAACGTCGTGCCAACCACTTCACAAATGATAGCAATCGCGAGATAACCGTAAGCAATAGTGGTAGGACTCATAATTAAATTACCTATTTTAAATCAAGCATACTCTCTCGATTGAGCGTAAAAGGGCCAACAATCAATTATGTAAATTTACCAAAGAAACCATACAGACGGTATTTTATACAAATACTCTAGTAATGTGAAGGGTAAGTTTCTGTTTTTATTATTTGTTTACGAGGTAACTACATGAGTGCAAAACTACTAAGGAGAAGTACGCTACTTTATTTTTGTTAAAGTTAAATACAAAAAACAGAGCGACACTTAAACGTGAATGGCCTTAATGCCACCCAATAAAACGTTTAAATGTCGCTCTATTATTTTTATTTAGTAAGGACTTAAATATGTTTTAATTATTAAACTAAGACAGCTCTAAGCTCATCTTAGGACCGAATGGCTCATAATGGACATTATCTACCCCATGATTAAGCTTCATCAGTCCATCAATCATACTTTCCATAAACGGCATTGACCCGCATACATAAATATCAGCAGGCTCTGGCAGCGTCGCAAGATAACGTTCATCGAGTATTTGACCAGCGTCAAAGTAGAAAATATTTTTTTCAACGTTTGCTGCTGACTCTAAAAGCTTATTAATCTCAGTATCAAAGGCATGATGCTCTTCATTTTGGCACGCATATACCCAAATGATAGGTCTGTCTGAGTTCGCTGTTACTTGCGCCTCTAACATCGATAAGATCGGCGTGACACCAACGCCAGCACTCATCAAAACTAATGGGATATCGTTTTGCTGCACCAGATCTTGGTTGAGCGCAAAGTCGCCAGCTGGGGCAGATAATAAAATAGTATCGCCAACCTCTACTTCATCATGTAAATGGTTGGAAACCAAACCATAATGCTCATTGCGATTATCACGTCTTACCGCAAACTGGATACCTTTATCAGTATTAGCAGAATACAAAGAATAATGACGCAGGGCGATATGATCACTGTCTTTTGGATCCGTTTTTACCGTAATATATTGACCGGCAGTCAGGTTGAGCTTACTTAGGTCAATATTTTGGCTGTTTTCTGAATTATTATTGACTGGAATGACAGTAAAGGCGGCGATATCGGTGGCTGCTGCCACCTTTTCAACGACCTTAAAGGGCGCAAAACCTTCCCACATTTCTTGCTCATACATATCTTCTTCTAGTTGAATAAAGACGCCAGCAATCTCATCATAAGCTTCAGTCCAAGCGTCGATGATGTCGTCATTAGCCGCCTCTCCTAGCACTTCTTTTATCGCGCCAAGTAGATGCTTACCCACGATAGGATAGTGCTCTGGCAAGATCTGTAAGGCGCGGTGCTTGTGACTGATTTGGGTTACTTGTGGCAACAAAACAGCCAAATTTTCAAGGTGTTTGGCAGCGGCCAAAACCGTGGTCGCAAGGGCAGTCTGCTGGCGACCTAGCTTTTGATTGGTCTCGTTAAAGATGTCTAAGAGCTCTGGGTGCTCCTTAAACATGTTTCGATAAAACACGGTGGTAATCGCAGTGCCATGCTCTTCAAGCACAGGCACGGTTGCTTTTACAATCTCTATCGTTTTTGGTGACGCCATGATATTTTCCTTAGTGTTTCATTACATTGATAAGTTGAGGTACTGACATTGACAACAGTGGCTAAACTTTTGACGCTTAATTGAGCCTTGTTAGAACAAATACTCAAAGTAACGTTAGTCCACTTCTTAAAAGTTCATTTTAAATGAATCTTATAGTATTTTTATGACAATATCAATCTGTATCGCTGTTATGATTGCTTTTACTTTTGCTACAGCTCATGTTTATAGGCAAAAAAATTCCCAGTCGTTAAACTAAACTGGGAATCTTTTTATTTAACAAGTCTCTTTGTCATTGAAACTAAACTGGGAATCTTTTTATTTAACAAGTCTCTTTGTCATTGACAGTTTTATCGCTCATGTTTTGGTTTAAAGGGTTTTGAGAATTGTAGGATCAAAAATCCGACTACGGACAGTATAATGGCAATCTCATAACGGCCATAGGCAACAGAGATGCCGATAGCTGCCGTATTCCATAGTCCAGCAGCGGTTGCCGTGCCTTTTGCACCATCTTCATTTTTGAAGATAGCCCCACCACCAATAAAGCCCATTCCAGTAATAATGCCATACATGATTCTAGCTTCCGCATCAGATCCTTGATAGATATCCATGCCCACTAGCATAAAAGCACATGATGCAATGGTCACCAAAGGAAAAGTTCTTAGCCCAGCACCATTGTCTTCAAGCTCACGATTCAGTGCGATTGGGAGCGACAGTATAAAAGCGATGCCTAATTGGAAGGCATGATACGTTAAGATTCTCAAACTAATATCGAATTCAAACATAGATGTGACTTAAAAGCTGTTTTAGAATTAATTGACATTGAGCATGGCAGTAAATATTTCACCCTACAAGCTAACCATAAATTTTTAGCTATTAATTAGTCTAAGCTGAAATCATAGCCTGTATCAAGCTGAAATCATAGCCTGTATCAAGCTTTTGATTATTAGAAACTCCCTACTATATTACGCAAGTTCTTGTTATATATATAATACTGAGAGTCTAACACCATGTTTAAATGATTGAAATATTAGAGTAATGTAATTAATAACTTGATATAAGTATAAACATACTTTGTACAGACGGCATAATATTGAATATTCTATATTATTTATATCAGTCAAAATTAACACAAAGACTGATGTATGAAAATTACATGATAATAAACAAGAAAGGAATACGACAATGGACAATCAAACCACCCATGAACAAAGTATGGATAATCAATACAAGAATCAGCAAAAAATGGATGAGCACAATATGGATAATCGAACCCTAAAAGGCGAATGGAACCAACTCAAAAATTCAGTAAAACAAAAATGGGCAGACTTAACAGATGATGATCTCACCCATATCGAAGGTGACCGTGATAGATTAGTTGGTCGTGTCCAAGAGCGTTATGGTCATTCACGAGCGGATGCTGAACGTGACGTAGATGAATGGCGCCGTGAAAATCAATACTAAAAACAACTTTTCGGTAGGCGTATAACTCTGTATTATCGTCTATCGTTAAAGTAAAAAA